>JAXHNP010000003.1:600000-822119 GCA_034520365.1 Desulfobacterales bacterium | reverse complement strand
GATAATGGAAACTGCACGTCACGTTAATAACGTTAAGGGATAAGTTAAGGGCGTCCCTTCGTGGTATCGTGGGCCCCAAAAGGAACCGACAGGGTAAAGCGACAACCCTTGCCCGGGCTGCTCTCGATGAAGAGACTGCCCCCCATGGCTTTTGCGCGCTCCCGCAAACTCAGAAGCCCGATGCCCCTGTTGACGTTTGAATCATTTATGGTTTCCGGATCAAATCCCCGGCCCGGATCGCTGACCCAAATTGTGAACTGCCGGTCTGCGGCAGAAAGAACGACCCGTGCGCTATTGGCAGCGGAATGCTTGGCCGTGTTAAACAACAGTTCCTGCACCGCACGAAAGAGAAACACCCGCAGGGTTTCATCTTCAATGGAATATGCTTCATCGGTATCGAGTTGGACCTCAAGCCCGAATTGTTCTTTCATCCGCGAGACAAGCCATTTCAGTGCCGCGCTCAGGCCGGAATGGTAGACAATTACAGGGCTCAGTTCAGCCGAGAGAGACCGGGATTTTTCAATGGACGCTTTGAGCAGATCCTCGACTTTTTTCAATATTGGCCGGGAGGACAAATCCTGGCAGAACCCCTGCAGATGAAGCTTCGCACTGGCGAGAATCTGTTGTAAATCATTGTGCAAAACCTCGGCTATTTTTCGCCTTTCTTTTTCCTCCGCTTTTATCAGCTCCACGGCCAGGGACCGAAGTTGACCGGCCTGCTCTTTGATCAACCGGGTGCGGTCTTCCACCCGCTGCTCAAGGGTATCATTTAATTGCATCAGTTCTGTTTCAGCCTGCTTTCGCCTGGAGATGTCGGTCATCACCAGGCGGCAAAACGGCGTGCCGTTTTCATCCCGGGCCACAGTCGCATCGAGTCTTACCCAGAAAGGCGGGTCGTCCGCCCGCACCATCCGCAGTTCGCAAAACAAAGGCTCGCCGGTTTCAATAAGTTTTTTACGGTTCAGGTAGTAGGTGTCCTGGTCTTGTTTGAGGATATACCGGGAGATCGGATGCCCGGTCAGGGCGCCCCGGGCCACATTCAGCAATGTGGCGGCGGTGAGATTGGCCTCCAGTATAAACCCCTTTTCGCTGATCGTACAATAGCCCACCGGGGCAAGATCGTAGAGGTCAAAATAGCGCGCCTGGGAGTCATGCAGCGCCGCCTGGGTGCGGCGCAGTTCTTCGTTTTGCATTTCCAGCTCGATCTGGTGAATCCGCAGTTCGTGTAGCATCTGCCGGCTTTCTTCGGCTGACAGATCCATAAGCTCATCGGATGAGTGGGGCGCCTTTTCCCGGGCTCTTTTTTCGGCCTCCCGGCGTAGTTCTGCGTTGGTATCGGGAAAGCTGTTTTTTCCGGTCATTGTGTTTTTTCCGTATTTTCCTGCCCGGTGATATCTTTAAATGCCAGCAGAATAAAGGCCGGTTCGTTTTCCTCGCCTATCATGCGCGCATTGAGCCGAATGGAGCGAAATCCGATGGATTCAAATTCATGCGATAGCACATAATTTTCCACCACCGAATTGCCGGGCAGAAGTTTTTCCAGCAGTTTGCGCAGCCCCGGGATATCCCACCGGCGATTGTCCAGATCATAAACCGATTGTCCCAGGGCTTTGTCGGATGCCATCTGAAAGGTGCGTAAAAAGGCGTGGTTGGCCGAGACAACCTGCAAATCGGCATCCAGCACCAGCGCTGGTTCGTGTAATATGGCGACAATGGCCCCGGTCACCCGGGTGTACGCCTCTTGAAGCGCTTTCTGCGCCTGTTTCGCCTTATGGATGTCTGAAAATGTGATTACCGCCCCTTCGATCACGTTGTTTAATGTCCGGTAGGGCAAAATGCGCATCAAGTACCACGTACCCTCCAGGGTTTGCACTTCCACCTCTTTTGTTATCAGGTTGTCTAAAACCGCCTGTGTGTCTTCCGTCAGCGTATCGTAGCCCGAAAGGTTGGAGACGAGGTGCCCCACGGGCCGCCCGGTGTCGCTTTGAATCAGGTTGATGATCCGGGTGGCGGCGGGGGTAAAGCGCAGGATGCGCAGATCATGATCCACAAACACCGAAGCGATTCCGGTGCCGGCCAGCAGGTTGTTCATGTCGTTGTTGGCCCGTGTCAGATCGGCGACTTTGTCCTCCAATTCGGCATTGACCGTGGACAATTCCTCGTTTACCGACTGCAGCTCTTCCTTGGAAGTTTCCAGTTCCTCATTGGCGGATTGCAATTCCTCGTTATACGACTGCATCTCCTCGTTGGAGGTTCTGAGTTCTTCGTTGGCGGTTTCCAGCTCTTCGTTGGTGGTCTCGATGTACTCTTCCTTGGCCTGCAATTCCTGCCGCAGCGCGGCAATGGTTGCCTGCTCTTCACTGCCGGTCTCAATGCCCTTGAGCGTATCCGGCTGTGAAAATGCACCTGGGCTCGCTTTTTCCGGTGGACGCGCTACAGACTGTTCCATCATAACGAGGATCAGGGGCGCTTCGGGGCTTTCTTCAGTGCTTGCCGGTTTTCCGGCATACCATTGGGACGGCAGGGGACGAACAGTGAGATCAATCGTCGTATAATCGCCGTTGGTTTTTACCTTCAGGTGCGGACAGCGCACAATCTCCACGCCTGCAGCGGCTTTGCGCAGGGCTACTGTTAGATCCCGGCGAAAACCTTCCCGGGCCATCCGGAGAATGTTGTTGACAGCGCTCTCGCCCGGGGCCGGTTCCAGGTATAAACCGGTGCGGCCGTGGAGGTAAAGGATGTCGCCGTTGCTTCTGACCAGCGCGGCGGCCGGCGAGACCTGCTGCAAAAGCGCCTTTTCGGTTATCTCCCGCAGCGACGGCTCTCCGGGTGTGGCCATTTTCCGCGGGGCATACGGAAGCGGCTCATCCCCCTTCATCATCGGCGGTATAAATTTATACAGGTCCGTCTGGTATGAATCTGTTTTGCGCTGGTAGATCTTGGCTTTGCGGTCCTTGGTGGTAAAGAGACCGGTAAATTCCCCCACGGTCTCGGAGGAACCCAGAAAAAGAAACCCGCCCGGGTTCAAGGCATAATGAAAAAGGGGAATGATCTTTTTCTGCAGTTCGGCGCCCATATAGATCATCAGATTGCGGCAGGTGATCAGGTCGAGCTTTGAAAACGGCGGATCCTTGATGATATTTTGCTCGGAAAGGATCATCATGTCGCGGATATCTTTATTGATGCGGTAGAGACTGTCGCCGGGTTCCCTGGTAAAGAAGCGGGACAATCGCTCCGGTGAAATATCTGCGGCGATGCTGGCCGGATAGAGGCCGGCGCGGGCCGTGGCAATGGACTGGCTGTCGATATCGGTGGCAAATACCTGGATCCTGGGGGGGTTACTTAGCGAACGCTTGTGCTCGGCCAGCAGAATCGCAAGGGAATAGGCTTCCTCGCCGGTGGAGCAGCCGGACGTCCACACGCGAATCGTGTCTTTTGCGGATTTTTCCGAAAAAAGTTTCGGAATGACCTGTTCTTCTATGGCCTTGAAAGCCTCCGGGTCGCGGAAAAAGTTGGTGACCCCGATCAGCATGTCGCGAAAAAGGGCGTCGATCTCGGCAGATTTTTTCTGCAGATACCTGACGTATTCATCCAGGCTTTCGATCTGATGCATGGCCATGCGGCGTTCAATGCGGCGATGGACCGTGCTTGGTTTATACTTGCTGAAATCGTGGCCCGCATGGGTTCGAATCAGGATAAAAATTTTTTTTAGGGACTGTTCATCCCCGAGCAAAGGCCGGCCCGTGTCCTGGCTGTCCGGCGTTGGGATTGCCCGGGCCGCATATTCGATAATCTGAGCGGCCATATCCGCCGGGGCAAGTGCATAGTCCACCAGGTTGGTCGCAAGGGCGCTTCGGGGCATACCGTCAAATTGAGTTGTTTCGGGGCTCTGGACCATGGCCATGCCCCCCTCGCTTTTGATGGCCCGCAGGCCCAGGGTGCCGTCGCTGCCGGTGCCCGATAGTATGATGCCAATGGCCCGTTCGCCCAGGTCCTGGGCCAGTGTTCGAAAGAAATAGTCGATGGGCATCCGCTGGCCGCGGGGACTTGTCGGTTCAAGTAGTTGAAGGGCACCGCCTATTAAGCCCATATCTTTGCCGGGCGGGATGATGTAGGTGCTGTTGGGGCGGACGGCCATGCCGTCTTCGACTTCAAAGACTTCCATGCGGGTATAGCGCTGGATCAGTTCTGTGAGAAGACTTTTGTGATCCGGTGCCAAATGCTGCACAATGACAAAGGCCATGTTTGGATCGTTGCCTTTGGGCATGCCGGAAAAAAAGGCTTCAAATGCCGCCAGCCCTCCGGCTGAAGCCCCGATGCCCACGATGGGAAAAGCGGGGGTGGAGGCGCCATTGCCCGCCTTGTCATCCTCCGGCGCGGTTGCCGGTTTGGCTTTATCTTTTTTCCCGCTTGTCACTGTTTCCGTTTCATTCTGTCTTTTTTATGATAAATAAATGCAACTTCATAGCTGTAAAACTATGGCAGTATTCCTTTACAGTGTCAAGCAGACAGCAATTCTCAGCACGGTAAATTTGTTCTATCTATTTTTCAGGCGGGCACGGTGGCCCGCCCTGATCGTGCAATAGCCGACCGGAGCCAGGTCGTAGAGGTCGAAATAACGTGCCCGGGAAGCATCCAGTTCCGCCTGGGCCCGGCGCAGCTCTTCATTCTGCAGTTCCAGTTCGATCTGGTGAACCTGCAGACGGTGTGATCGTCAACGATCATAATTCGTATCATCTTTGGTAACCTCGTAAGGAGCAAGGGCCTTGAAAGAACAATGCTGTGACAAATTTAAATATTTTTATTACTGTTGTCCAAAACATTTTCAATTCCAGGGGTCCAGATTTAATATCCGTTATTATTGTAAGGATTGAAATCATATGCCGGTATTTGCAACCCGGCCGGATCGGAATTAGAATTTAATAAAGGCGTTTGCCGTTGCCCCAAACGGGTTTCCAGCACTCGGAAAATCAAGAAAGAAGCCATGGGCCCGCAAATTTTCCTTTCCAAAAAGCCCAAATGCGGATGAGAAATAACTTTTTAGAATTTTATCATTATAATCGGTTGTGGAGAACAAAAATCTGTTTGAACAGAACCGGGGCGCCGCCGAAACCGTATTATGATCCATGAACAAAAAACGGTAATTGCCGGCGGCGTGAAAGTTAAACAAAAGGGCATTGAAATGGAAACTTCTTTTAATGATGAAATTTCGCGACATCGCAATTACAGCCGCCGTGAATTTTTGGCATTATCCGCTTTCGCCGCCGCCGGTTTTCTGGCTGGATGCGCGATCAACCCGGTTACCGGACAAAGACAATTGATGCTGGTATCCAAAGATTGGGAAATTGAAGTGGATCAAGAGAACGCACCCCATCAATTTTCCACGGACTATGGAACGCTTCAGGATGATGCGCTGAATAAATACCTGCACCAGGTCGGCAAGGAGATGGCCCCACACACCCACCGCCCCGGTATGCCTTATTCCTTTCAAGGGGTCAATGCAACCTACATCAATGCCTATGCCTTCCCCGGAGGAAGCATTGCGGTCACCCGTGGTATCCTGCTCTCCCTTGAAAGTGAAGCCGAACTTGCCGCCCTGCTGGGACACGAAATGGGTCATGTGAATGCCCGGCACACCGCTCAGCAAATGTCTAAAGGCATGCTGACCCAGGCCGTTGTGGGGGGGATTGCCGTTTATGCCGGAACCAAGGGGGAACATTACGGCCAGGCAGCAGCCCAACTCGGCATGCTCGGGGCCGGGGCGCTTCTTGCTTCCTACAGCCGCGACAACGAACGCGAAGCCGACCGGCTGGGCATGACCTATATGACCCGAAGCGGGTATGGTTCGGAAGGCTTCGTACAACTCATGAGCATGCTAAACGGTCTCCATACGGGAAACGCCGGAGCGGCTTCTCTCCTGTTTTCCACCCATCCCATGAGCCGGGAACGATACGACACTGCCGTTGACATGAAAAACAATGAATTTTCGAGTTTTGCCTCCCAGCCGTTGTTTCGGGAACGATACATGGACCATACCGCGGCCCTTCGAGCGCTGGAGCCCGCCATTGCGCTCTTTCAACAAGCCGAAGAATCGATGGCGCGGGAGGATTATGATCAAGCCGAAACTTCTTTTAATCAGGGATTAAAACTCGCCCCAAGAGATTACGCCGGGCTTGTTATGATGGCCAAATGCCAGATGGTAAAGGAAAAATATGACAAGGCACTTCGATTTTCCGAAAAAGCTAAGCAGGTGTATCCCCGGGAGGCCCAGGCGAACCACCTCAGCGGATTCGCCAAAATCAGGCTGAAAAAATTCGATCAGGCGGTGGCGGATTTCACCGCCTACGAAACCAAACTTCCCGGTAATCCGAACACCATTTTTTTCAGAGGTTATGCTTACGAGGGCATGGGCAACAAGCAGAAATCCGCCGAAGATTATTACCATTATCTCCAACAGGTAAACGAGGGGGACCAGGCCAAGTATGCATACCAGCGATTAGTGGAATGGGGCGTGATCAAGCTTTAAAGACTTGATATCGATCCCGTCCTGCTTGCTTGGCCTGATACATGGCGATATCGGCATTTTTTAAGAGAACAGCCTCATCTGTCCCATCACGGGGATAGACAGCAATACCGATACTCGTTGTCACAATCAGTTGATGGGCATTAATGAGAAAGGGCTTGCGAAAACTTTCAACGATCTTTTGTGCAGGCCGGCCCGCATGGTCTTCTCCCTTCAGATCAGGTAAAATCAGCACAAACTCGTCGCCGCCGAAGCGCGCAATGGTATCACTCTTCCTGAGTGCGTTGCTTAGCCGCTCTGTGATTGCTTTGAGAAGAAGATCTCCCGTGTCATGGCCCAAAGTATCGTTTACGTCCTTGAAATTATCGAGATCAAGCATTATGACTGCGACATTATTTTGATTCCTCCCGGCCTGCGCGAAGGCGATACCCAGGCGATCAGAAAAGAGCTTCCGGTTGGGAAGACCTGTCAGGGAATCATGGTAGGCCATCTGCCGGATGGTCTCCTCGGCCTGCTTGCGCTCGGAGATGTCGCGGATAATACCCACTGCATGCCACCTGCCCTTAAGCCGCACACTGGAAAGGGATAATTCCACGGAAAATTCTTCCCCGCTTTTCCGCAGCGCTTTTAACTCCAGTGTTTTTCCAACGGCATCGCTCCGGCCGGAACGCTGGAATTCCGGAAAGACCGCGCCATGTATCTCTTTATAACGAGAAGGGACCAGCATGGGAATAAGGTCCTGCCCGATCGCCTCATCGCTTGTGTAGCCAAAAATATGCTCAGCCGCAGGATTCCAGTAGGAAATCCGTCCTTCGGCATCCATCACCACAATGGCATCCTGGGCCGACTCGTTGATGGCGCGCACCAGTGATTCGTTTTCTCCCAATTTCCTCTCGGAACTTCCATGCAGTCTTCGCCCGAACTCCAGGCCAACCAGGCCAAAGAAACCGACCAACACATGAACAATGGCCAGCCCGGTTCGCTGTGTCCGGGCCTGAGACAAATAAGTTGCCAGCGGCACGGACACGCTGACGCCACCGCGAATGTCACCAATGGCATATCCCTGATGGGCATGGCACTTGAGGCACTTCTCCTCTGTAACCATAGGCCGCATCAACCGGAAATAGGGCTGACCGGCTATGGTTTCCACGGAAGTAGCCTGTTCGGCGCCTTTTTGGAACGACAACAGGGCCTCGGTTTCCCAGGCGTCCGCAGCGTTTTCCGGACGAAGGGGGTCCAGGCTCGTAATATGCCCCCTCATGCCGTATTGCTGACGCCCCAGTTCATGCACTTGGCGGGTCATATAGGCTGGATTGATCAGAGTGAGTTGTTTGCCGGAGGTAGTTACTACATCCCGGTCTGGAAGATGGCTCAGGTAGGGGTTGGGTGGGGTTGCCTTGGTGACCGGGACATACACCCCGCCATGCATGGCGCCCCATCGGCGATAGACCACGTCCTTTTCAAACGAGAACTGAGCTGCGTTTTCAACCAGGACCATCATGGAATCACCGACCTGATGCCAGTTCCATACAAAGGAGGCCGCGATAACAACGATCCAGATTATCCCGGTCAAGAATATTAAATGGCCGGCTCTCAGTGAGGTTTGCAAAAACCGCTTATTCACTTTACCCCTCAACCGCCTTTCGCACTTTTATCGCCAGCTCTGTAATGGAAAAGGGTTTCTGGATATAACGCACACCTTCTTCCAAAATCCCGTGACGAACGATGACATTGGATGTATATCCGGACATGAAAAGCGTTTTCATATCCGGGTAAAGACTGTTGGCCTGAGTGGCAAAATCACGTCCGTTTATCTCCGGCATGATCACATCGGTTATAAGCAGATCGATGGCGCCGCCCTGGGCTTTGATCAATGTCAACGCTTTATGGACTGAATTTGATGCCAGCACCTTGTATCCCGGTTTTTCAAGTATTATGCATTTTCCTTTTGGCTTTTTTGTTTTCGTTTTTCTTTCGGCGTGCTTTTGCTTTTTTTCTGTTCTTCGCGTTTGCCTTTATCTTTTTTCCCTTTGTCTCCCATCCTGCGGTCCTTTCCCGTTTGGAATCGATAAAACCGTTTGGATAATTTCGGCTGCCGAAAAACGGACGCGCCCGAAAGTATCCTTATACCTCATACCTCTGCCATCAGTTCAACAACAACAGCCTATCACTGGGCCATCGCCGCCTTTGCCCTGTTCACCGCCGCCTGAATATCCTTTATCTCATATTTGAGATGGCTGCCCTTGCTGGCTACTTCACGGGCCAGTGGTTCAATGGCTTCGATGCCCTTTGGCGTCAGGTCGTTTGAAAGATACGTCTGGATTTCCTTAAGGTCAGAGACGTAAGCATTGAGCCCCTCCTTTACCCCGATGCTGTTTGTGGCGATCTCCCCGTATATCCTGCTGAGCTCGAATCGGCGTTGTTCACTGAGCTGCTGTATCCGCGGATTTTTATATTTATCGCCTTCTTTCTGCCACTCTTCGAAATAATCCTTGCCTCTGGCATTCATTTCATCGGTGTGCCTGGTAAAGCTTTTCTCCATTTTCTCCATTTTTGAGACGTTTTCCGTAAACAGCTGAAAGGCCTTTTCCACGTCGGAGTTATCCGGTTTTACAAGTTCTCTGAGCGACGCCCCTGTTGCATCCAGCTGAACGAGAAGCAATTTGATATTGCCGTCCATTTCTGTCATGGAGGTTTTTGCCTTTGTTGAACGCTCCATACCGGTCGTGGCGCAGCCGGCCATGCCGATAGCGGCTGTGATGACAATTGCCAGTGAAATCAACATCAATTGATTTAATCTTTTCATTTTCAAATCCTTTCGGTTGGTTTTGCGAAATAGAAGCGGCACCACCATGATGCCGACCATCTCCACTAATTTTAATGCAACTTATACGCCAAGTTCCCGGCTTGCGTCAGCATGACTCCATTATTCTGATTTTTCATGGTTAATTGGCTGAAGCCCGCTTGCAGGCAGCCATTAACAAGTAAACAAAGTGCTCATATTTAACCAGTGATCAAATATGACCTTTTTCCGGTCTTGGGGGCGGCTCCGAAAAATTCGTTTACACGCGACCCAATGCCTGATATTTATTACGGGTGTTAAAAGTATTTTGTGCTGTACCACAAAAAGCGCCCCGGCATTTGCCCCGGCGCGGTGGGCCAATGAAAAAAAGACAAAACCCTCATGTTTGAACTTGAACACAATAACAGCTCCGGAACCGAACTTTTCCAGCCGGAAACAGAGTTTGGCCAGGGACTGGCCGTTGTCTCACAAGACGGCAAGATCCTTTACTGCAACCGCCGGTTTGCAGACTTTGCAAACACCCCGCCCGAACAGATCACAGGGGCAAGCATAGCCGATATGGTTCAAAAACCAGATCCTCCATCTGACTGTCTGAAAACCCGAGATTTTTTGCAAACCCTCTGGCCAGTTCAGCGGCGCGCTCCAAAGATTGTCCAGATCCGGCCATTTGGTCCGCACCCGGCGCATCAGCGATGACAAGACGATCTCCTGGTTTCTGCGGCTTTCGGCCAGCTTGTTTTCATACATCGGCTCCTCGGCCTCCCTTTTGCTGAGCCGCGTCCATGGCTTTTTTAATCGACCGGCGCCAGGCCGGCGAAAACATCATCTGCCCGGCAACCCGGCCCAGCAGTTTTTCTGCGGGCACGCCCGCCACCTGCGCATATTTCGCATTGACATACGTATAGCACCGCTGCGCATCAAGGCGCGCCATAAGATCCGGATAAGCGTCCACAATTGCCCGGGCCTGATTTGTCATTTTTTTTCCCACGTCCTGCTGCAATAAATTCCTATGGTTTGAATACTTGAATATATTTCTTCAACAGCCTGTTGACAAACCGAAAACCCCTGAGCCGGCTCCGGCCGGAAAAGGGCAAACCCTTTTAAACACTAATCTTTGCAATTTTTTTTAGACATCATCGGCATTGCTCCCGGCGTGCGCATGGATTGGGGATATCTCTAAGGCTCGCTGCGCAGCGCCCTGGAAACTCGCCTGCGGCTCAAACAGTCCAGGTCGCTTTTGCTTCGCTTCGCCTTGAGATATCACCCAATCCATGCAATCGGCCTTTCGCAATTGCCGGTGATGTCCAGATAATAATGCAAAGATTAGTAATAGAATTTATTGCCGCAGGTACATGGGGTATTTCTTGTTATTTGACCTGAATTGCCCTATATTAAGGAGCGCTGGCGGATCGCCGAGGTGCTCCACGATGATCTCCAGCAGATACTGGCCAGTGCCAAGCTGCATCTGCAGGTTGCCTGCGAGGATTTTTCCGCACAGCCGGGATTGGCCAAAGTCGACGATCTGCTCAAACAATCAATTGAAAAAACCCGCAACCTGTCCCTTGAGCTAAGCCCGGTTGCGGTTTACCAGTCAGGCCTGCACGAGGCATTGCAGTGGCTTGCATCCCGTATGAAAGAGCAGTTTGGACTCGATGTACATATCGAAGCGGCTGATTTCAGTGGTGTCGGGGACGAATTCATAAGAGTGTTTTTCTTCCGGGCGATCCAGGAGCTGTTGTTTAACGCGGCCAAGTATTCCGGTGTAAAAAACGTCCTTGTAAAGCTTTCGGATTCCGGTGATCAGATGGCCATCACTGTCAGCGACCAGGGCGACTCCGGGGATCGGTGCAAAAAAAGGGCGAGGGAGGAGAAGTCTCCCTCGCCCTATGCGCATTTTCCGGCAGAATTGCTTTAGAAAGCCACCTTCCTTTTCCTCAGGTAATAAATAGATGTGAGGCCCATAATCGTCATGAAGATGATCATTCCCCACTCGGAAAGCGTGGGGATCGGCGTTACTGTGGAAAATTTGTTTTCAATCGTGACGGTAATGGTCTTGCCCGCGTCCGCCTCCGTGATTGTTAATTGGTTGTCGACCAGGGTCCCGCCGCCGCTGACGCTGAAACTGGGAGTGTACCCATCCGGCCCGGTCTCTGTAATCGTATAAACGCCCACCGGCACATTCTCCGGCCCTACCGGCGTTGTACCCGTGACAACCGTTGGTCCGGTGGATGCGTCGCCAGTTGCCGTCAGAAAGAAATCTGTTGCTGAGGCGGTGCCGCCGTCCACAGTTTTTTCCAAGATCAGCTGTGCCGGGCTCAAAGGGCAAATAGGGACAGTAATTAAATTTGTATCTGTCGTGACTGTTCCGCCAAATGCCAGGGCTCTTCCTAACAAGTTCGCATTCTCTCCTATCGTAATACCGGCAGGATCAAGGATATTTCCCACGAATTCAGTATTTGCCCCAATTGTTGTGGCCTCAGCAGGAGCCCAAAATACATCGTATTCGCAGATGTCACCCTCCAATACAATTTGGGTATCGGCTCCTGTATTAAGCGCCCCGCCTGGCTTGAAGATGTAAACGCCGGGCCCACTGAGTGTCACCGCTTGGTTTACGGTGATATTCATTGCGCCGCCGGAGGAATAACAACCAGGAGTAAATACTCCCGGACCATTCCCAATATCGATAGCGTCCAGATCAACCGCACCAGCGCCGAGACTTGTACAGACTTGACCATTCAGATCCGCCAAGGCGGCGGCTTGGTCTAATCCCGCTTGCTGATATGTAGCATTTGCCACATGTGTCGTGCCGTTCACCGTGGGCGTTACAGCCGGTCCGGTAGTATACCCAAGATCTCCGTCGATAATGGTTCCCGCCACCGTGTTGGTATAAGTATCTGCAAGAACACCAAATGTGCCTGCCGTTCCAAGGTCCGGCGCGTCGGCGGCCATTACCTGGGATGATCCGTAAAGAAATACAGCGACCCCCAAGCTTAGTAAAATAATCCATCTGATCTTTCGGTTAAGAATCTTTATGGTATGAAACATTCCCGGTACCTCCTTATGGCTTTTATTCGAATTGTTGAACCTGCCCCAACTTGAGCAAGCGTCTATTGGTGACTTTGTAGTATACTTCGTATGGACGGAACATGTCAATGAAAATAAGACGCTGTTATCAATAAGTTTCCTACCCGCCCTTCCTTAATTTGTCTTTTACTCTTCATCGGAACAAAGGGGACTACCGTGGTGATCGTTGGCATGTTGACAGGTTTGTTCTCCGCCGCAAGGGCACGACCCCCAAAAAGCCTCTTGTATTAATATATTCAATTTGTGTGCCATGACTTCAAACTTGGCCAATAGAATATAACTGCCCGATTTTTAATAATAATAATCGATTCATGAGTTGCGGCAGGGCGATCCGCAGCCCTGAAAAAAGGTCATATTTTACCACATGATCATATGTGCCCTTAACTTTAGATCACTTTAAACTTTAGTCATTTTGCACTCTAGGTGCAAATTTCAAGCATAGCCTAAGGTCTCTGACCAGGCCCAAAGAACCGGGTTTTTCGGGGATACAGGCAGGAAAAATAATAGGCTGCAAACGGCAACAAGACCACGCCAAACTTGAGCATTCCGGCGGGGGGGGACAAATGGAAAACCTCAATCAGCAAGACCGCAAGAATCAGCATCGTGAAAGCAGCCAGTATCCCCGAAACCGTGAAGAAAATTTTTCGCGTAAGCGGCATCCCGGGAGTCGGCCCAACCAGGCAGATCCAGATAAAGACCTGAAAATCTATCATAAAACTGATTGTTTGTTGCGGATCGCAGAACAACATCTGTGTACCGGAAATCCGCAGGGTCAAAAACGGAATCAGGAAATGGCGCGTTACCCATCCCAGCCCTGAAGCCAGTATCATTCCGATCCCACCGCTTGCCAGAAAAAGACAAAGGAACCTTTTGTAAGTCGTTAACCGCAATTGGGTGCACCAGAGATAGGCTGTTCCGGCGAAAAGGACCATGGCAAGAACGATCTGGCCATAGAAATTGTAGGCAACGTTGACCCCTTTTGATTGAAGCCCAAGGGTAACGGCAATTAAACAGGCCCGGAGCAAATGATATCCGTAAAAAAAGGGGACGAAGCATAGGACAATGATGAGGGCGCGTTTCCACCATCGGGCCGGCCAGGCAAAGATAAACGCCACAAAGACGACCACCATCGGGCTGGAAAGGCAGCCTTCTATCAGCTTGACCGGAGAAGCGGAAAATTGCGCGTGAGGGTCATTTGAAAAGAAACGGGTCACGGCTGACAACAGCCAAACCGTGTGGGCCTCGACCGCCTGTTTAACAAAAAGACCCAGTGGACTTTCCAGAAATATCCGGTAGAGCTGGAATCCGCAGATGTAACCGACACAAAAAAGCGATACGGCCCGTACAAGCTGCCGGTTGTTTTTTAGAAAAGAAACCCGGCCCCCTTGCTGCGAATTTTTTGCCCACCACAGCATGACCGTTGTCATGCCGGCAATCACAACTATCTGACCAATGATGAGGTGAAAGGCATCTATGGCCCCGGGAAACCGGGAACCAACCAGCACGATCAGGCTGGTTCGGAACAGGTTCAGCGTCAAAAGCGCGGCCAGGCCGAAAAACAGGCCCTTGAGCCGCCATGTCCACGTGGATGGAAATGGGAGCACGGCTGCCGCAAACATCATAAAGACAAAGGTTCCGGTACACGACTCAGCAATCTCAAGCCTTCCCGAATTCGTAATGATTGTCGAACCCGTCTGCTCCAGGCTGACCCCCAGAAGAGATAATACCGATATTGTGGCAGTGGTATTCCAAAAGGCGAGCCTGCCTGAAACAAGTTCCTGAAACCATTGGCTCTGGTCCATCCAATAGAAACCGGCCGCCAGGGCCATGAAGGATAAAAGCCATCGAATGCTTTCTTTATTCATGCGGGGGTCTCCGGCAATCCGCATGGCTGATGAAATTTTGATTCATTACGGGAAAATCCACTTTTTTTTAGTTTTGGGAAATGTCTATAAAAGCAGATTCTCAATTTTGACGCCACACATTTTTTACAGGCTTCATCAGCCGATACGAAATTCTGAAATAGGGCCGATGAGGCCGAAGACACTCAACAGCCAGATAACAACGACAATAACCACCACGACATTTAAAATTTTCTTTATATTGGCCTGCATCGGTATGAAGCTGTTAATCAGCCACAATATCAACCCAACGACGACCAACGTAATCACTAAATGAATTAACGGCATTGCTTTTCCTCCTTATTAGGGTTTGCGGATATTGAGCTTGCGCATTCGGGCGCGAAGGGTGCTGCGGTCAAGGCTCAGGATGACTGACCCCGTCGATTTGTTTTGTGTTTTTAAGGAATTTGGACACCATGTCCGTGTTACGTTCCGATTCCCAGAACACAGATGCATTACGGCTGGTGATGCGACTGGCGGTCATGTTTATGGAACGGGCAAAGGCGTTGTAAACAAACCGGTCAAGCACCTGCCTGCCTTTTTCCCGTGCAAGACGGCGTGCCAATTTCCTGGCGCCAAACTGCAGGGCTATACTTCCGCCTGGCTGAATCATCTGGTCCAGCAATGCCATGCCAAGCTCGGCATTGTGCATGGAATCTTTCACAACGTCAAAATTCGTCATTTCCCATCTGGGCACTTTGTCCACCCCCAGGTCCCCGGGCGTTATCAAATCATCATCTATGCAGTCCATGAGCCAGGCAAGGGTTCCGCCTGCGGAGATAGCATCAAAGCCCAGGCGGTCGGCATGGTGGTTGAGCTGTTCATCAGCCCGCTGATCAAAGATACCGCACAAGGGTCCCATGGTCTGATACGGTTCATAATCTTTTTTAAAGCGGCCGTGCATTTTTTTGCAGACCGCAGCGCACGGTTCACCGCAATTGTGCTGCTGCTTGGTTTGGATGGTCTCCTCGTTGAACTGCTTGAGGTGCGGTAAAAGCCGGTGGCGGCATCTATCATAAGCACTTTGAGTTTATGTTTGTTATCAGACATTTCAAACTTTTCCCCGGTGTTTGCAACTGATAATCAGGCGCTGATGATTTTAAACGAGTTGGTATGCATATCCATGGCCGGTTCATTATCCAGCAGAATTATATCCCCCGGCCCTAAGAATGTTTCAGGGTAAAGCCGCTGATGCCGTTGACCACTGGCTTCAACATATCGTAAGGGCTCTGGCCTGCAGCCGGGCCGCCAAGATAATAGACCCATCCGCCGGACTTGGCTGCAACCCGTTCGATGCCGGTTCTGCCATTGGCATCCCAGTCGTGGGCGACAATGAAGTGCTCGATTCCAAGACCTGTAAGAATGGCTGCGGCCTCGGGGGTGAGATAGGAACCCAGGGTCGAAACCACCACCAGCTTGTCCTGGTCCTGGAGCAGGTTGTAGAAGGCGAAATAATCAAAAATGCCCTCCACCAGTATAATTGTCCGGTATTGCCGGATAAACGGCTCTGCCTTTTCAATGCCGTAAAGCCAGCTTCCGGAGGAAATCGCAATTTCATTGTTTTGGTGCTTGAGCCAGCGAACACCCCTGTCATCCGGAAGTCTGCCGGCTAATCCAACCGGATTTGCATCAGCGTCGTAAATGGGCAACACGATTCGCCCGGCCAATGAATCCCCGTAATTTTTGGAAAACGGCGCTTTCCGTCTGAAATCGATCTGCCGGCAATAGAATCCGTATGCTTTTGCGGTGTTGTCGTTTAAAAATCGGATCAAACCGCTATCCAGGAATGCATTGAAGGTTTTAAAATCATTTTCAAAGTGCGGCAGGAAGTTGTCTGTCAGCGCCCGGCCTTGATGGCGGATGTCGCTGTAGGGCGGTGCATAGCCGATGTTGAATTTGTCCACAACGGATTTGTCAACACCCTGGCGCGCCAGATAATCCAGGATGTGCCGGAACTGCTTTTCATTGGACATCAAAAGCGCATTATAAAAGCCGGCCGCATGATTCATGGCGGCAACAGTTTTTTCATCAGGCTGCCCGGGTTCGGTAAAAACAACCGGATCATCAGGCTCCGGTGTTTCTCCGGGTTCGGGAACAGATGGGCCGGCACCGGCATAGGGCTTAAATTCCTTGATAGCCAGATGCTTGGCCCACATCTGCTGCGCCGTTGTAAACCCTTGTTTCGTTCGCAGCATGATCATATCGTAAATGTCCCAATCGCCCCTGCAGGCACCGAAGCAATGGAACCGGACCTCATCCTTTTTGTCCACGTACACCATCAATTTGTCTTCAGTGTCAGCGTGGAATGGACACAGGGCGTTATACCGGTTTTTTTTCACGGGCTTGAAAACAATGCCCAGCAGTTTTTCCGCATAATCGACAATAGCCTCGATATATGCTGCTGATTTTATGTCCAGATGGGTTTTCATCACGTTGATACCATTAAATGCCATTTTGGTTTTCTTCTTTTCCGGCGGTGTTCCCGTATGGTGTAACAGGCGATGGAAACGCTCTTCCGGGTTTAGCCGCGGAAAGCATCTGCCTTAGCTCATCGCCCTGCACGCTTTCCTGTTTTGAGAGCAGAAGGGCCAGGTCATCAAGCACCGATCGCCGTTCCGAGAGAATTTTGCGCACCCGCTGATGGGCTTCATCAACAAACCGGGCTATTTCGTCATCGATTTGGGCGGCTTTGGTTTCGCTGTAATTCTTGCCGGAAAAAAAGTTTTCCTGGGGAAACATGGCCTGGCGCGGCCGCTCATAGCTTACCAGGCCCAGGGTATCGCTCATGCCGTATTCCGTGACCATGGCCCGGGCCATATCAGAGGCCCGCTGCAGGTCGTTTTGCGCCCCGGTGGAGATTTCATTAAAAACCAGTTCCTCGGCCACCCGACCGCCCAATAACACGGCCAGGCGATCGAGCAGTTCCGAGCGCGTCAATAAGTAGCGATCCTCCGCCGGCTGCTGCTGGGTGTAGCCGAGCGCTGCAATGCCTCGGGGAATGACCGAGATTTTATGCACGGGATCGGCGTGCTCTACCGATTCTGCCACAATGGCATGGCCGGACTCGTGGAAGGCCACAATTTCTTTCTCCCGGGCATTCATCACCCGGTTTTTTTTCTGAAGACCGCCAAACACCCGATCAATGGCTTCATCGAAATCCGCAGGCTCGACCGTTTCCTTGTCGTTTCTGGCTGCAAGCAGAGCGGCTTCATTAATGATGTTGGCCAGGTCCGCGCCCACAAACCCCGGAGTGCGGCCGGCGATCTTGCGCAGATCGACTTCTGGACTCAATGCCACGTCCCTGGCGTGAATTTTTAAAATGGCTTCACGGCCGTTGATATCCGGGCGATCCACCAGGACCTGCCGGTCCAGGCGCCCGGGGCGCAGCAAGGCGGGATCCAGTATTTCCGGCCGGTTGGTGGCGGCCATGATGATGACCCCTTTATTGGTTTCAAAGCCATCCATCTCCACCAAAAGCTGGTTTAAGGTTTGTTCGCGCTCGTCATGGCCGCCCATCACATTCATTCCCCGGGCTTTGCCCAGGGCATCGAGTTCATCAATGAAGATGATGCATGGCGCCTGCGCTGCTGCCTGGGAGAACAGATCCCGGACCCGTGCTGCGCCAACGCCCACAAACATCTCCACGAATTCGGACCCGCTGATGGAAAAAAAAGGCACCTGGGCTTCCCCGGCAACGGCTCTGGCCAGTAAGGTTTTACCGGTTCCGGGCGGGCCGACCAGCAGTACCCCCTTGGGAATCCTGCCTCCCAGTTTCTGAAATTTTTCAGGTGTCTTGAGAAATTCAACCACCTCCTCAAGTTCTTCCTTTGACTCATCAATGCCTGCCACATCGGCAAAAGAGACCTTGGTGTCGCTTTCCGCAAAAATTTTGGCCTTGCTCTTGGAGAAAGACATAACCCCCATGCCGGAGCCCATCTTTTTCATGACAAACCACCAGATCAAAAAAAAGAAGCCAAGCGGCAGAACCCAGGAAAGCAGGCTGGCCAGTAATTTATTTTCAAGCCGGCCGGAATAACTGAGTTTGTGTTTGTCCAGGTCGGCGACCAGGTCCGGATCATTTACCCTGACGGTGGTGAATTCTCTTTTCGGCGTTCCCGCCAGCATGCCTTGGATATTATCCGGTCCGATCACCAGTTCGCTTACCATCCCCTGGTCGACGTACTGTTTAAACTGGCTGTAGGCAATCGTCTCTGTTTTTGATGAAGACATGGACTGGTACAGATAAGAAGTAAAGAAGATGGCCAGCACCAGATACCAGATGCTTAAACGCGTCCTGCCGGGTAGGGCGGTTTTATCTTTCGGATCGCTGGCGCCGAAAAAGTCGCGCAGTTTGTCCTTCAGGTTTCCGATCGGATCTTTATCCTTGGGCGGCATTTATATTTTCCTATGTGTGAACGCATCGGCCTCTGCCGGTAATTGTTCGATATTCCTGCATTCTAAATTCTTTAACATGGCGGTTCCTTTCTGTTTCAGAAGCCGGCCGCTTGTGCTGACGGCCGGCCCCCTTGTTAATCCAGCGCCGATGATGTCTCTATCCGGTCGGGACTCGCTTGTTTGACGAATCGATAAAAGTCGCTGTCCGTGGTGAGGATCATGACGGCATTTTCATTGGTTTTCTCTTTATAGCTTTCAAGGGTGCGCAAAAAAGCATAGAACTCCGGATTTTTATTGTAAGCCTGACCATATATTTTTGTGGCGTCGGCGTCGGCTTTGCCCTGGACCTCCTGCACCCGGCGATAGGCTGTGGAGCGGATATCACGCAGTTCTTTTTCCATGGTCCCCAAGATCTCGGCGCTGCGGCCTTCTCCCTCGGAGCGGAACTGCGCGGCGATGCGTTTGCGCTCGGAGATCATGCGCTCATAGACCTTTCTCCGCACGCTTTCCACGTAATCAAGGCGCTTGATCCGCAAATCCACCAATTCAATGCCGTACTGCGGAATGATCTTTCTCGCTTCCGCCAGTATTGTTCGGGTGATCTCTTCTCTTCCGCTGGCAATTTTTCTTTTAAGTTCTTCTTCCCGCTCCTTCGGGACTTCCTTGAGCACCTCGTCTTCCGGGACTTCCCATGAGGCGCTGCGTACGAGTTCGACGAGCTCGCTGCCTGATACCTGGTCGCGGACTACCGAATCAAGAATATCGTTTAAGCGGGACTGGGCGCCCTCTTCGCTGGCTACGTTTTCCAAAAATTTTTTCGCATCCGCAATCCGCCATCTGGCGGTGGTATCCACCCAGATGAACTCTCTGCCTTTGGTGGGAATCTGGTTCGGATCGCCATCCCAGACGAGCAGACGTTTTTCGAATCGCCGGACTTCCTGCACAAAGGGCAGTTTAACGTGCAGCCCCGCCTCGGTGATCGTTTCCCCGATGGGCTTGCCAAACTGCACGACAATGGCTTGCTGGCCCTCTTCCAGCGTGTAAAGCGCACTATAGAGTACGATAATGATCACCAGCGACAGGCCGATGGCTGCAGCTTTCAAGGTGAATTTCATGGTTGCCTCCCTTTTATTGATGGCTGTGCACCGGACTCCATTGAGACCCAGGGCACCATTGCCTGTTGATCCTGATCCACAATATAGAGCGCCTTCATCTCAGCCAGTAAACCGGTCATGGCCTCCAGGTACAGACGCCGGCGCGTGACCTGCGGTGCGCCCTCGTATTGGCCTAAGATGGCCTCAAAACGGTTGGCTTCGCCTTTGGCCCGGTTGACGCGTTCAATGGCGTAGCCTTCGGCCTCGCTGATTTGCTGCACAGCGACCCCCCTGGCCTTGGGAATTTCCCGGTTGGCCTGCTCCTGGGCCTTGTTGATCGTCTGTTCTTTGTCCTGGCGCGACTCGTTGACTTCATTGAAGGCCGGTTTTACGGCATCCGGCGGGGTTACATCCTGAAGCTCCACGGTAACCAGGCGCACACCGGCTTCATAGGACGTCAGGACTTTCTGGATTTCATCTTTGGCTTCGCTGGCAACCCCCACCCGGCCGGTTGTCAGTACATCACTGCCCAGGCGGTTGCCCACTGCCCGGCGCATGATCGCCTCGGTGGTATCGCGGATCGTTTTCGGTGTGTCGCGCACCTGAAACAGGTAGCGGATCGGGTCTTCGATGCGGTACTGAATGATCCACTGCACATCGATGACGTTTAAGTCCCCGGTGAGCATCAGCGATTCGTCCTTGTAACTGCCGCTCGGATCGTAGCGGGTTTTTTCACCGGGAACGGAGGCCACTGTCCGAAAGCCGAACTCTTCTTTGAGTACGCGGGCCGTGGGCAGCAGGCGCACCTTTTCAACACCGAACGGCAGTTTGAAATGCAGACCCGGGCCGGCTGTTCGCTGAACTTTTCCGAAGCGCTGGACGATCCCCGTCTCTTCCGGCTGGACGGTAAACCAGGCGGTCCAGAAAACAGCCACCACCACAACGGCGGCAAGGATCAGTAGCGTACCGCCTTTGAATTTTTTAAACTCCTGTCGAATTTTCTCCAGCACCTCTTCCAAAGACGGCGCTGATCCCCCTGGGGGTTGATTCCATTCAGTCATCGGACTTCTCCTTAATTTATGGATCGATCGCTGTTCTCTCTTTTTTGACGGGCAGCGAGAACAGCATCTATCCCTTCGGTTTTTTGGACAGTGTAGATATGGATGCCGTGTGCTTGCTTCAAAAGGCTTTTTGTTCCCAGCAAGACACCGAAAAGGTCTGACTTGAGATGGTGATCCAGTTTTTCCCGATTTTCCCACTCCTCGAGCACATAAAGCCTGTTTTTGTCTTTCATATCAAAGAGTAGCACATAGCTGAGACAGCCCGCCTCATGTTCCATGGGGGGCATCAGTGATAAAAGTGTTTGCACCACCTCTTTCTGTTTTTCGGGCAGCACATGCATGGTGATTCGGACGACGATCATGGCAGCCACTTTCCGGCAAATGCCGATTTTAAGGGTTATTATAAAATTTCAATCACTGTGTGCTTGTCAGTTCTGGCAGAAACGTCAGCGATGGACTGCATGGCGTCCGCACTCCGCCAATGCCTGCCAAGTTTTTCTTTTCTATCCGGTCACTAACTAATCAAAATTCGTGCCGGAATTGTTGGGGCCGGCATTTTAGTCATATTAAGCTGATTTAACGGGATTATCTGATTGAGTAGGCGTGTACGGGGCGGGCCGGGTCGGTTCAACGCCGCCGATCATATATGACCACTGATCATATGTGACCCAAATTGACGGCTTCGCAAAAAGTCCAATATCTTTGTTGCGCTGCATCCCTTGGAATTTCACGTACGCGTCAGTACACTGCATTCCTCGGGATTTGCGCGCCGCGATCTTGAACTTTTTTCTTTGCCGTCCCGGAATCGACTTTTTACGAGTCCATCTAAATTGAGCGGTTTAAAATGATATGGATTGATATTGCACTTTTTCTTTGCCATCCTGAAATCGTCCAAGGAACTAAATAAAATATGTCGTTATTCCGGACTTTTTCGCCACTGTCATTGTCGAGGAACGATAGTGACGAGGAATTTTAAGATTTTTCGCTGCCGCTTGAAATGACAGTAGCGCGGGTTTTATTCCAGCTAACTGATTTTATTGTGTTAAATTGATACACCCAAATTATTTTCCATCAGGAAAAGACATGCAGCTGCATCATTGGTTTTGGATTCGATTCGGTATTTTGTTTTCAGGCATGGTTTTTTTGACGGCCTGTTCGGTTTTCAATCCCGGGCCTGCGGATAAACCCGGCGGCGTGGGGGGGTATGACCATTTGATTGACCGGGCCCATCATTTAATCAATGACCGGCAGCATTTAAACGCCCTTAAAATTCTTGAAAAAGCCGGCGGTGTCAAGCCCGGTCATCCGGAATGGCTGTATGAGTCGGGCCGGGCACTTTTTGCCATGGACCGGTTTAAGGAATCGGCTAAAGCCTGCCAAAAGGCACTGAAAGTCGATCCGCAATATTATGATGCCATGGCGCTTGGGTGGGCGGCCCGGCTGGAAGAAGGGGAGGTTTCCGAAAAAACCCGGCAGAAGGTGCGAAGTGAGATCCAAAAATTGCTTGAAACCGCGGCGGATTCGCCAGAGGCGCTTTTGGCGGCGTATCGGGGCTATGAATGGTTGGACGATGAACCCGCCCAGCAGGAGCTGATCCTAAGGATTGTCCCGCTTGCAGCATCTGAATCGGCAGTGGTGCGGGAGCAGATCGCCGCCAACCTTTTTGAGCAGATTATTCAGGCAAGGGATGACAAACCCCGGCAAACCCAATTGATGCGGGCCTATATTAAGCACTTCCCCAAACGGCGGTTTGTTGAATATCTCATCAACAGCCTGCTCGAAACCGAATGGGAAGCCGCTGAGGCGCATCCCGGACCAATGGCTTTTGTGCAGTCCGCGCTGCCGGACGCAGCCAGGGGCAAGCGGGTCAATGTGGGTATTGCCCTGTGGCTGATCGAGCAGGATAAGATGCCGGATAAAGCCGTCGAACTGCTAAGTGAAAGCATTGAAATCGCCCATACGCAGCCTGAAGAAATCCCCCCGTTTTTTGATAACGCCCTTTGGCAGGCGGAGCAGAAAAAAGAAACGGATTACATGCATTATCTTTTGGGGCGGGCGTATTTCAATGCAGGTCAAATGGATCAGGCAGCTGCCGAATTGCGGTATGTGGCCGGGGAAAACAGGCACTGGAGCGGGGTCTATCACTACCTGGGCCGTATTGCCGAATTGCGCGGAAGTTATGATCAAGCCATTGCCGATTACCGCCGGGCCCTTGAAATCGATGACCGCCAGGAAGATACGGAAGATCATCTGTCCGATCTTCTGGCGGCCCACCGGGATTATACGGGCGAGCCGGCGCATTACTTCAGTGAACAGACTGACACCATTACTTTTACCGATGTAACAGAATCGGCCGGTCTGGCGGATATCCAGGCAAAACAGGCGGCCTGGGGCGATTTTAACGGCGACGGGTTTGCTGATCTGCTGCTTAACGGCAGAATGCTGTTTAGAAACAACCGGGACGGGACTTTTACCGATATATCAAAAGCGGCCGGATTGGATCAGGTTAAACGATCAAGGGGCGGCATATGGGCGGATTATGACAATGACGGGGATTTGGATATTTATGTGACCAGCCATGCTGAAAACTATTTATTGGAAAACAGGGGCGCAGGCAAATTTGAAGATGTCACGGATATGGCATTTGACGGCCCGCTGCCCAAAAACCGAACGGAGGCCGCGGCCTTTGGGGATATGGACAACGACGGGTTTCTGGATCTCTATATCGCCAATTATGAGCGAAGGGGCGTGATGCGGGGACTTGGCACACATGACCGGCTCTATGACAACAAGGGGGATGGCACGTTTGCGGAGGTCAGTTTTTCCGCCGGGGTTTATTCCGGGGAAGCCATGTGCGGCCGCGGCGTGACCTGGAGCGATGTCAATGCAGACGGCTATCAGGATATCGTGGTGGCCAATTACCGGCTGGATCCCAATTTTTTGTGGCTAAACGATCAGAACGGCGGTTTTACGGATAAGGCCGAAACCTTTAATATCCGGGGCAATATGACGGACGGCGCGTTCGGCCACTCCATCGGGCCGGCAAGCGGGGATCTGGACAATGACAAGGACCTTGATCTTATTATTACTAACCTGGCCCATCCCCGCTATATCCAGTATTCGGATAAAACCATGGTGCTGATGAGCACGGGCGCGCCGTCATTTGAGTTTGTCAACCGGTTTGACAGTTCCGGCATCGCCTTTGAAGAGACCCATTCGGATCCGGCACTGGCCGATGTGGACAATGACGGGGATCTGGATTTGTATATCACATCCATATACAGCGGCCGAAATGCGCATTTGTACTTAAACGACGGCACCGGCCGGTTTACGGATATCACCTGGCTCTCCGGCACCCGTTTGAAAAATACCTGGGGCGCCGCTTTTGCGGATTTTAATAATGACGGGTTTATTGACTTACTGGTCGCGAGCAGCGACGGGGTCACCCTGCTTAAAAACAACGGCAATGACAATCACTGGGTGAAGGTGGCAATTAATGACAGCCAATGCAACCGATACGGGATCGGCAGCCGCATCCGGGTGTTCTATGACGGAAAACAACAGGTGCGGGAAGTGATTTGCGGCCGGGGGACCGGCAGCCAGGATGACACCGCCGTAATATTCGGCCTGGGCGAATACAGCGGGCCCGTCCGGGTTGAAGCAAGAACGCTATGCGGCGATCGATTGGGGGCCCGGATTGCGCATCCGGATCAGGTGGTCGTGCTGGAAAATTAACGCCCTGACGTTTTCAGCGGTTTGTTTAGCCAGGGTTGAATTTTTTTTTAGAAAGTGACTCAAAAAGCTTTTCAAAATCCGTCCATGCTGTCATTTCGAGCGAGAGCGAGAAATCTTTTACGAGCAAGATTCCTCGTCACTGACGTTCCTCGGAATGACAGTGGCGGAAATATTTAAAATAACAGCATATATTATTTGGTTCCTTAATTTAGTACCTAATACCCAAAACCTAAACCCCGTTAAGTTACTTATAAGTAGCAGGCCCCTGAAACCCGAATCCGAAAACTTCAGTACCTATGCTTTCAGCCGGTTCCGGTCGATAAAGTTAAGGTCCAGCTTTTTAAGCGTCTTTGCCGTGGGAATGCCGTTGGCATCCCAGCCGCGCAGTCGGTAGTAGGCAGGCAGCATCTTTGAAAGCGGCACTTTGGTTTTGGGTTGTCCTTTGATCAGCGGTTCATCCGTAAACCGTTGGGGCAAAGTGTCCTGGGCGCCGGCGATCCCCTCGCGGATATTAAACAGCCGCTCCAGGTTATACCCCCGGGCCCCGGCCTTTAGAAACCGGCCGAAATCCATTTTCATGCCGGTGGCCAGCCTGATGAGTTTGGAGTGCGGCAGCACCGGCAGATTGATTTTCATGACTGCCGGCGGCAGCATCAACAGCATGGAGATCAGAAACCAGGTATAGGTGAGGACCTTGGAGACCGTCCAGGCGGCGATTTTATGCCCGGGCAGCTTGAATGCAAATGCCGGCACAAAGGTCCAGGCCGTAAACAGGCAGTTTCCGCCCGCGCTGATGGCGGCCAGAAGATTCTGATCCAGAATGGTCCACGAGGGTTTGGACCGGTAGTGGTGGGGATCTAAGGTCATGGGCCCGTTGACCTCGAAATACGCCATGTAACCCCCATCCAGGTGGCAGGCCCCCCGGTTGGATGTGGCATAGCCCAGGGCATGCCCAACGGCGGCTCTGGGTGAGTAGCCGGCGATTTCAAGGCCCTTCACATGGGCGGCGAAATCCTCGCCCCCGTATTTTTTCGACAGAAAGCGCACCCCTTCGGCCAGGTCGTCGCCGATGTCCTGGCGATAGGCGATGTTTCGAATAATCTCGGAAATATTATCCTTTTTGCCGAATTCAATGCCGTTTTGCCAGAATCCTTTTTCATTTAACTCCGCGGCAAATCCGATGGTATTGCCGGCGGTGATGGTGTCAATGCCCAAAAGATCCATCTCATAGTTCCAGCGGATGATCGCCGGCATGTCATCGATTTCAAGGTTTGAGCCCATGAGGCAGAGGGTTTCATATTCCGGTCCCTTGATATCCTTTCCGTCGAGTTCCACCCGGCGGCCGCAGCGGATGGGGCAGGAGGGGCAGCCGTAGTTTTTGGTGAGGTAATCGCTCGCCATTTTTTCGCCGCTGATGTTATAGGCACCGTCAAAGCTGCCCCGGGAGAAGTTGCGGGTGGGCAGGGCGTTTTTTGCGGACAGGATATTGACGAACTGGGCGGTGCCGTATTTGGGGGATAAATCGCCGGTGGCCGGGTGCTTCTGGAGCATTTTAACCCATTTTTTAACCCCCGCCCGGAATTTCTCGGGCTGGGCCAGCTCGATTTTCTTTTTGCCGTTAGCCACGATGGCCTTGAGATTTTTGGCCCCCATCACCGCGCCCATGCCGGTTCGGCCGTGAACCCGCTCCTGGGAGACCACCACCGCGTATTTGACGAGATTCTCGCCGGCCGGGCCGATCACCATTTTACCGCCCTTGCCGAGCTGTTCCTGCGTTTCTTCCGTGTTTTTGCCCCATAAATGGTCTGCGGATTTTATCTGCACGTCATCTTCGTTGATATCTATGTAGACTGGCGCATCCGATCTGCCGCGCACCACAATACCGTCCCAGCCGGCGCGTTTTAAGTGCATGCCGAAATGCCCGCCGCTGTTTGAGTGGCCGATAGCGCCTGTCTGCGGGCTTTTGGCGGAGATATCGTAGCGGCTCGAAGAGGGCGCGCCGGTGCCGGTCATGGGCGAGGTCATGACCACAAACAGGTTGTCCGCGGAGAGCGGGTCGATTCCGGGCGACAATTGATCCCAAAGAATCTTGGTGCTAAGGAACCGGCCGCCCAGAAATTTTTCCCGGTCCGCATCGGTCAATGGATACTCGCCGATGGTGCCGTCCGTTAAGTTGACATCCAGAACTTTGCCGGCATATCCTTTGTATTGCGTGGCCATAACCGGTACTCCTATTTGCCCTTATAATTTGGCTTTCGTTTTTCTTTAAACGCCCGGGGCCCTTCCCTGGCGTCTTCACTTAAAAAGACCGGAATGCCGAAATCCATCTCCTTGGCCAGGCCCTCGGCAAGGGGTTTGCCGATGCCGGTCAAAACGGACTGCTTAACGGATTTAACCGCCAGCGGGCCGTTTGCCGCAATGATTTTGGCAAACCGTTCCGCCTCGGCCATAAGCTGGTCCGGGGCGACGATGCGGTTAATAAATCCGAATTGGTAGGCTTCTTCCGCATCCATCAATTCGCCGGTCAAAAGGATTTCCATGGCCCGGGCATAGGGCATCTGCCGGGGGAGCTTAACGGTCGAGCCCATCAGCGGAAACACTCCCCATTTGACCTCCTGCAGGCCGAACTGCGTGCCCTCGGCCGCAATCCGGATATCTGCGGAATAGAGGATTTCCATGCCCCCGGCAATGGCTTTGCCGTTAATTGCCGCGATCACGGGTTTATAAAGCTCAAAATCGCGCAGCATGGCTTTTTGGGGCAGATCCGGCTGCTGCTGCACCTTTTGGTCCGCCTCCGTCTCCGGCTGCCGGGCGCCGGTAAACAGGGGAATGAGCCGGCCCAGATCCGCGCCCGAGGAGAAAATCTTGTCCCCGGCGCCGGTGATGATGGCGCACCGCATGTCATCGTCGTCCCGGTAGTCGGTCCAGGCATCCACGAGTTCGATCACCGTCTCCGGGTCAATGGCATTGTGGGCTTCCGGCCGGTTCAGGGTTAGATAGGCAATCCCGTTCTTTTTTTCATAAATCAGACCCATATGCTATTCCTTCTAAGTAACTTAATCGTACTCAGTCCCGCGCGAGCGGGACGGTTCTCGTACTCGTACTCGTACTCGAAAAAATCAAAAGCCGATTATGAGTACGAGCACGAGTACGAGTACGAATCAACAGAGATTGAATTTTTAACAAGGTCGGCACGGTGGCCGACCCTACGATGAATCGGGTTTTTCCCCATTCGTAGGGCGGGCCACCGTGCCCGCCTGAAAAATAGATAGAACAAATTTACCGTGCCTCAGTGCCTTTAAAGTTATTATAGGCTCGGTCCCGGGCAAACGGCCCGGGGGAATACTTCTAACTAACCGGTTTGAAGTGATCGATATCCAGGATGGTGCTGGTGGGGTTTTCGCTGAATACGGCTTCCACCCGCAAGCCGGCCTTGACCGCATCGCTGTCCACTTCATCCAGGATATGCACCATGGGGGTGTCCGCCCCGTCGAGCTTGATCAGGGCCAGAATATACGGCACCTTCCGCGGCAGATGCTTGTCGCTGTATCTGACCACAGTAAAATTCATCACCTCGCCCGTGTTTTCAAGCGGCACCCAGTTTTCCCGGATGTCGGCCATGCAGCGCTCACAGGTCTGCCGGGGCGGCACAAAAACCTTGCTGCAGGTATCGCACCGAACGCCGAGTATCTGTTTTTCATCCCGCAGGGTGGTAATAAAGGTACTGCCCACGCGGCCGGCAAAATAGGTGTAAGGCAGCGCGAGCTTGCCCTCAATCACATAGGCGTCTGCGCTATCAACGGTTTTCTGCATTGTATGGCTCCTTTACTCGTCTATTTCAAAGTACTTGATATCAAACACGCTTCCCGTCCGGTTCTCCGCCCAGACCGGCCGCAGCCGGGAGCCGTTCCGGACTTTGTCGCCCATGACGATCCCCATCTGGACCTGGTCCAGCTGATCCGGCTTAAGCTGGTGCCAGAATACCTCCTCGCCCTTGCAGCCGTCCAGCAGAATGCCGATGGCGCCGTATGGGGTCTCCCGGGTTTCCCCGGTTAAGGGGTCGGGGCTGGCATAGTAGCAGTATTCCATCATCCGCATCTCGCCCCTGGGCCCGATTTCCGCCCATTCGTCGTTCCTGACGCGGCATATGGCGCAGACCTCCCGTGGCGGGGACTGCAGCCGGCCGCAGACGGGGCATTTAATGGCCAGGATGGTTTTGTTTTTAAGCCCCTGCAGGAATTTCCCCATTACCGGGCCGGTGGCAAATCGCTGGTTCACGGAAATGGTTCGCTTCAGCGCAATCAGCTCCTGCTCCTGGGGGGTCTCCGCCCCTGGGGGCACGAATTTCTGAAAAATCTGGCTGGTGATCCCGAAGGTGTTGACATCGCCGCGGACTTTCAGTTTTCCGGCGGTTAATGCCGACATGCCGTCGACTTTGCCGATATTTAAGCCCACAAAGGTCTCCCCGTCGGTTTCCATGATAACATCGCAGCCGGACAGGTCATCGGTTTTTTCAAGCTCCATAGCCCCGTTTGCGACGGTGAGTTTCCATTTGCCTTCCCCGGAGATCTCATAGCCGAAGGTGTGGTTCACCCCTTTCGCCCCTTCCGGGCGGAACCGCTCCGGCATGGAATCGAATATATCTTCAATGTTGACGCCGTGGTATTCGCTCATAACTCCCCCTACCAGTTGAGTTCTTTTTCAAGCATCATGAGGATCGTCCACATGGTGCCGCCGAAAGCCGAGGCCAGCGCATGGTTGACCGGCTTCTGGATCTGATGCGGGCCGGCATCGCCCCGGATCTGCTTGGCCGCCTCCGCCACGCGCACAAGGGCGGTGGCGCCTATGGGGTTGGCGGCGATCACCCCGCCGGACGGGTTGATGGGCATTTTGCCGTCGATCATGATCTCCTTGTTCTCCACGAGCTTTAAATGCTCATCGCCGTCTAACAGGAAAAACTCCCGCAGCCAGTCCGTTCCCCACCAGGCGGACGGATCATACATTTCAAACACGTCAAAATAGTCGAGCGGATTCGTGATCCCGTTTCGCTCATAGAGTTTTTCCGCGGCAAACTTGTGGGTGGTGTCCGTGGGATAATAGTTGTTGCAGAGATTTAAGGTCT
The DNA here is from genome assembly GCA_034520365.1 of Desulfobacterales bacterium. Classification (NCBI taxonomy): domain Bacteria; kingdom Pseudomonadati; phylum Thermodesulfobacteriota; class Desulfobacteria; order Desulfobacterales; species Desulfobacterales bacterium. The sequence continues at coordinate 792,401 of JAXHNP010000003.1, read as the reverse complement.
CCTCCCGGTGCACGGTGATATGATCGCGCACCCATACCGGTTTGTCGGTAATCTGCTTGGCCTTTTTCTCTGCGGCAAATATGACCACACAGGCGCCGTCGGATTGGGAGCACATGTGGATCAGGCGCAGATCCCCGATAAGCGGGGGCGAGTTTTCCATCAAGTCCGCCATCTGGTCCCAGTCAAGGCCGAAGGCCCGGTGCGAATTGGGGTTTAAGCAGGCGTGCTTGTCCATGATGATCCGGTAGATCATGGCCGCATTTCGGGCCCGCTCCGGACCGAATTCCTCGATCAGCTTGAGGGCCGTGGCGGCGGTAAGGGCGCCGGACTGGAGTTTTCTCGCCCACAGCGGATCGGCCATGTTGGTGATCCCGCCCGTGGTATGCCCCTCCTGGAGTTTTTCAAACCCAATGCTCATGACCACGTCATACATGCCGGAGGCGGCCAGGTTGTCACCGGCACAGGCCAGGGTGCCGCCGGTGGTGCCCCCCGTGGTCAGCCGGTAGGAAGTTTTGCCGTATGCGCCCGAACCCAGGGTATGCCAGAGGTCCGGCTGGTGAACCATTTCAAAAAGCTCCATATTGCCGTGCACCACACAGTCCACGTCATTCATAGTGATACCTGCATCATCCAACGCCTGCCGGACGGCTTCATGGATCATCTCCGGCTGGTTGACATCCTCCCGGTGGCTGGAGAACTTGGTCTCCCCGACCCCGACGATGCCCACATGTCTGTTCTTTTTTCGATAGCCCATATATATACTCCCCCCTTCTTACTTTTCCAGGATTAGAACCCCATGGTGCTGGCCTGCCGCGCCGGTGGTGCCGTGGGCAAGGGCCTTTTTGGCACCTTCAACCTGTCGGTCGCCGGCGCTTCCCTGCAGTTGATGCACACCTTCAAGGGCCCGGGCCAGACCGCCCAGCATGATGGGGTTGCCGTTTAGCATGCCGCCGGAGGTGTTCACGTGATCCGCCTCCAAACCGCCGTCATCAATCCATCGGCCGCCGCTGCCGGCATCTACCAGGCCGATGCCTTCGGCCCACATGGGCAATTGATATGCATAGGCGTCGTTTAGCTCCACCACGTCAAATGCGGTTTTGGGGTCCTTTATGCCGGCCATTTGATATGCCCGGGCGGCGGCCTGCTTCAGCGCAAAGTTGTCGGAGAGGTCCCGGTCGCCCAGAAAGTAGCTGTCCATGCAGGAACCGAACCCGGATATCCATACCGGGTTGTCGGTGAATTCATGGGCCCGCTCCTCGCAGCAGAGAAGCATTCCCACCGCCCAGTCGGTCAGGGGATAGGTATGAAGCTCGCGGATGGGATCGCTCATCAGGGGCGATTGCATTACCGCTTCTTCCGAAACCAAATCGTTTTCCCGGGCATAGGGGTTTTTGGCCCCCATCCGGCGGGAGCGGACCACGACTTTGGCCAGCTGTTCTTCCGTAATTCCCGCTTTTTCCATATACGCCCGGGCCTGAAAGGCGCTCGCATTCAGATAATCAAGGCCCAGGGGCCGGCAGTAAAAGGGGTCGAAAGCCAGGTTGGTGCACATCTGCCGGCTTTCCGGCTGGGATTCCTTGCCGTGGCCCATCACAAGCACCAGATCGTCGTGTCCGGAAAGGATGGCGGCCATGGCATAGCCCAGCGCGTTGATGCCGTTCTGGGCGGTTTTTTCCTCCCCCCGGAAATGGGCGCCTACCACATCGGTCATACCATTGTCGGAAATGGTCCGGGCGTCAAACACGTCATCCGAGCAGGTCACCACGTTCCGGATGCCCTTTTCCATATCAAAGGTGACACCGGTCTGGCTGAGAATCGATTCAAAGCAGTCCAGCAGCATGCCCTGGAACCGCTGGTACCAGATATCCGGTTCATTTTTAATCTGCGCGGTCGCGCAGACCGCAACTCTGCGACTCATAGGGTCTCCTTTCAATCGGTGTAAATATCTTCGATCATATCGTTGTATTTATCGTATATGACATTTTTTTTCATTTTAAGCGATGGCGTCAGCTCCCCGCCCTCCTGTGAGAACTCCTGCCTGATGATCCGGTATTTTTTAATGCCCTCGTACCGGGCAAGCTGCTTGTTCTTTTCCGCCACGCGTTGATCTACGATGTTCAGGAAATCTTTGTTATCCAGAAGGTCCTCGGGTTTGTCATAGGGGATTGCCTGCTGCTGGGCAATCCGCTCGGCCTGCTCCAGGTTGATATTGATAAGCGCGCTTAAGAATTTCCGGCGGTCCCCGACTACCAGGAAATGGGCGAAAAGGGGATCGAATTTGAACACGCCCTCGATCTTCTGGGGGGCGACATTTTTGCCGCCCGAGGTGATGATCAGATCCTTTTTCCGGTCCGTGATCATTAAAAATCCGTCTTCGTCAAATTTGCCGATATCCCCGCTCATAAAATAGCCGTAATCGTCAAAGGAGTTCTTTGTCTCCTCCGGCATCTTCCAGTAGCCCGCGAACAAATTGTCGCCTTTAACCAGAATTTCCCCGTCTTCTGCGATTTGGACATCCACGCCGGGCAGGGGCTTTCCCACGGTTCCGATCTTGTAATCATCCAGGCTGCTCATGGTGGCCGGCGCACAGGTCTCGGTCATGCCGTAGCCTTCGATGACCGTAATGCCCGCGGCATTGAAAAAAAGAACGATATCCCGGGAGGTCGGGGCGCCCGAGGCGGTCATCCAGCGCACCCGGCCGCCCAGCGCATCGGCCAGATTCTTGAAGATCATTTTATAGGCGACCTTGAATTTCAGGTTCAAGAGCGGGGGGATCGGCTTTTTCTGCTCGCGCAGGGCGCTGATCTCGGTGCCGACGGCATGGCCCCAGTGAAAGATTTTCTGCTTCCACGCGGGCTGCTCTTCCACCTGGGAGAGGATGCGCTGGTAGACCTTCTCGCAGACCCGGGGCACGGCCAGGACCACGGTGGGCCGCCGCTCCTTCACATCCTGGGCAAAGGTGTCGAGGCTTTCCGCATAGGAGGCGGTAAGCCCCACATACATCCCGTAAAAATGCCCGGCCACCCGCTCAAATACGTGGCTCAAGGGGAGAAACGGCACGGTCTGGTCCGAGTCATAGGCGAATTTGGGTTTGATCCGGTCCAGGGCGTCAATCACCGCCATGATGTTTTTATGGTTAATCATGGCCCCTTTGGGCACCCCGGTGGTGCCGGAGGTATAGACAATCGTGGCCAGATCCCCGGGTGCGACCGCAGTTGAGAGCTCATCAAACAGGCCGGACTCGCTTTGATGCTGCGCCCGGCCTTTTTCCATCAGGCTTTCAAACGAGATTACGGCGTCATGGCCGGCGGTCTGGGCCTCATTAAAACAGACGATGCTGGAGAGGCTTTTTATTTCATCGATAAATTCGGTGGCCTTGTCCAGCTGCTCCTGATTTTCCACAAACAGGACCTTTAATTCCGAATTCTCCGCGATGTAGCGGACTTCTTCCGCCACCAGGGTGGTGTAGACGGGGACCACTGCGGCGCCGATGCCAAGTGCCCCCATGTCGGTATACACCCATTCCAGGCAATTCTCTGACAGGATGCCGATCCGGTCGCCTTTTTCCACGCCCAATTGGTATAGCCCCAGACCGGCGGCGCGGGCCCGCTCGTAGTACTGGTTCCATGTCGCGGGTTCCCATGCGCCGGCGCGTTTTTTTTCAACCGCCAGCCGATCCCCGTATCTTTCCACCCGATTCTTGAAAACCGCATTGATCGTCTGTTCCATGGCCGTCCCTTTTTAAATGGTTAATCCCTTAAAAGTATTCCCCCCCGGGCCGTGCGCCCGGGACCGAGCCTATAATAACTTTAAAGGCACTGAGGCACGGTAAATTTGTTCTATCTATTTTTCAGGCGGGCACGGTGGCCCGCCCTACGAATGGGGAAAAACCCGATTCATCGTAGGGTCGGCCACCGTGCCGACCTTGTTAAAAATTCAATCTCTGCTGATTCGTGCTCGTACTCGTAATCGTGCTTTAAAAAAGCTGGTGGTGCGTGCATTAAATCATCAGCCGCGAGATAATCTCATTCATGATCTCCCGCGTGCCGCCGCCGATGGATAGGATCCGGTTATCCCGATAAAGGCGTTCCACCGGGTAGCCGCGCATGTACCCGTAGCCGCCGAAAAGCTGGACCGCATCATAGGTGACCTTGTCGCTGACATCGCAGGCGAAATTTTTGGCCATGGATACCTCCTTGATCTGATCCACGCCCGCCCCGATTTTGGCGGCCACCCGGTAGGTGAACTCCGTGCTGGCCTCCACCAGGGTGGCCATATCCGCCAGTTTGTGGCGGTTTACCTGGAATCCGGTCAGTGTTTTGCCGAATGCCTTGCGCTCTTTTGCGTATTTGATGGCCTCTTCCAGGGCCATGCGCGCGGTCATATTGGCCATTACAGCAAGGGAGAGGCGCTCGGCCTGAAAATTCATCATGATGCCGTAAAACCCCTGGTTTTCCTCGCCGAGCAGGTTGGCCGCCGGCACCCGGCAGTTGTTAAAAAATATTTCCGCCGTGTCCGAGGCCCACCAGCCGGTTTTTTTGAGCTTTTCAGAGGTTGAATACCCCGGGGTGCCGGCGTCGATCACCATCAGGCTGATCCCGTGCGCCCCCTCTCCCCCCGTGCGGACCGCGCAGGTGAGCTGATCTGCGCGGCAGCCGCTGGTGATAAAGGCTTTGCTGCCGTTTATGATATAATGCTCGCCATCGCGTTCAGCTGTCGTCTGGATGCTCGCCACATCCGATCCCCCGCCGGGTTCCGTAATACCTAAAGCGGCGATTTTTTCACCGGCCAGGACCGGTGGAACAAATCTGTTTTTCTGCTCTTCGGTGCCCAGATTCAGAATCGGCGGAATGGCGATGTTTAAGGAGCCCAGGCCCGCGCAGAAACCGCCGGAGGTGGACCGCATGAGCTCTTCGCTGACCGCGATCTGGAAGAACACATCCCCCGGGGTGCCGCCGTAGGCCTCCGGGTAGCCCATGCCCAAGATCCCCACATCCGCGGCTTTTTTATAGACTTCCCGGGGAAATTCGCCCGCCTCCTCCCAGTCCTCGATATAGGGCCGCACCTCTTTTCGGATAAAGTCCCGCACGGACTTTCTGACCATGTCATGGGCTTTGGAAAAGTATTCCTGATAGGTCGATTCGGTGTTAAAGTCCATATTCAGTTCCTAAAAGCCCCCAGAGTTAAGGTATGGGCATTTACCTGAGCCTTTATTTCTAGTTTCCAGTCAATGCATTAACTTAAGAGCAGAAATAGGCTCGGTGGTCATTTCGAGCGGCAGCGAGAAATCTTACAATTGCCTGATTTTTCAGGATTTCTCGTCACTGTCGTTCCTCGAAATGACAGGGGCGGAATGCTAAAGTTAATGACATTGAGTTTCCAGTCTCAAGTCTCCAGTTGCTAGTCCATCGGTGTCGGGGGAATGGCAATGGCGTGGCCTTCGGCCACAAGTTCATCCCGCTGGTTGGTCCAGGTGAGTTCCAGTTTCACCCATCGCCGCTCTTCCAGAAATTCCACCACTTCGGCGGTGGCTGTAACCGTATCCCCGAAATAGGTGGGTTTTCGGAAGCGCACCGTGATTTCCGGAATCACCGTGCCCAAGCCGGGCAGCTTCATGCCGAGCACCGGTGCGATCAGGCTCTGGGGCAGCGCCCCGTGGGCGATCCGGGTGCCGAACGGGGTCATCTTGGCGAATTCCTCGTTTAAATGCATGGGGTTGAAGTCCCCGGAAATGCCGGCAAACTGGTAGACATCGGATTCCGAGACCGTTTTGGTAAATGAGGCGGACATCCCGATTTCCAGCTCATCATAGGAGTAGCCCAGTTCAAATTTGGGCTTTACCGGCCGGAAATGGTCGATGTCCATGATGCTGCTGGTGGTGTTCTTGGCGAATTTGGCCTGGACCTTGAATCCGGTTTGCATCTTTGAGAGGGCCACGCCCTTGACAATATGGGTCAGCGCGGTATCCGCGCCGTCAAGTTTGATCTGGGCCAGGATATAGGGCGGCTTAAACGGCTGGTGCGGCTCCGCGTACCGGATAATGGTAAACCCGGTAACCGTGCCGGTATTTTCGACATCCACCCAGTTTTCGGATATATCTTCAAAGCAGCGTTCACAGGTCTGCCGGGGGGGCACAAACACCTTGTTGCATTTTTTGCACTTCAGGCCCTTGATTTTCTGCTCATCCCGGAGGGTGGTCAGAAACCGGCTCCCGGTGCGCCCGGCAAAATACTGGTAGGGAAGGGCCAGCTTGCCTTCTACGACGAAACTGTCAGGACTCGGTGTGCTCATGGTTATCTCCTATAGCAGGTTTTAGGTATTAGCTCTTGGGTATTAGGTTTCAGGTTTCAGGGGAAGTACGCCTTGTTCCTGAAACCTGAACACTGAACACTGAACACTGAAACCTTTATTCAATCAGCTCAAAGTACAGGATATCCGTAATCGCGCCTTTGCGGTCCGGGTTCCAGACCGGCCGGACGCGGGCGCCTTTTTTGGCCCGGTCATGATCCGATGGCTTTAGCTCATGCCAAAGTGTCTCATGGCCCTTGCAGCCGTCTAAGAGAAAGTGGGCCGCCACATAGGGCGTCTCCCGGCTGTCCCCGGTTAGGGGGTCGGGGCTGGCGTAGTAGGTGATATCCATGATGGTGATTTTGCCTTCCGGCCCGACTTCCACCCATTCATCCGCCCGGACCACGCATTCCGCACAGGTCTCCCGGGGCGGGAGCTGTAGGCGGCCGCAGGACGGGCATTTATTGGCCAGAATTTTTTTGTCCTTGAAGGCATTCAAAAATTTACCCATCACCGGGCCGGTGGAAAAACGCTGCGGAATGGAGAGGATCTTCTTTTTGGACAAAAGCTCCTCGCGTTCTTCCTCCATAGCAGCGCCTGCGGGCGGCGTGTATTTTTTGAAGAACTGGGTCGCCTTGGTCAGGAGCCCCAGATCGCCCTCCACCTTGAGTTTGCCGGAGGTAAAGGCGGACATGCCGTCCAGTTTGCCCAGGGTGATATCGATCCAGTCCTGGGCGGCGCATGTGGTGGTGACATCCGGATCTTTTATGCCTTCCACCACCTGGACTTCGCCGTCGTTTACGCAGACGGTCCATTCGCCGCCGCCTTCGCCGGTGATGCGGTAGCCGTAGTTGGCGACAATGCCCTTTAAGTTTTCCGGAATGGCGCGGTCTTCCATGGTGCCGAAAATGTCGGCCACGGTGACTTCGGGTTCGACGGGCGGCTGATATTTTTTGAAGAACTGGGTGGCCTTGGTCAGGAGGTTCAGATCTCCCTCGACCTTGAGTTTGCCGGAGGTAAAGGCGGACATGCCGTCCAGTTTGCCCAGGGTGATGTCAATCCAGTCCTGGGCATCGCATGTGGTGGTGACATCCGGATCTTTTATGCCTTCCACCACCTGGACCTCGCCGTCGTTTGCGCAGACCGTCCACTCGCCGCCGCCTTCGCCGGTGATGCGGTAGCCGTAATTGGCGACAACGCCTTTAAGGTTCTCCGGAATGGCGCGCTCCTCCATGGTGCCGAAAATATCGGCCACCGATACCTGCGGCCCTTTTTCCCGCTTGGGCGCACCGTCAACCGCCCAATCCCGCAGGGTCTTTTTCAGCACCTTCCCAATGGGATTTCTGGGCAGGTCCACCTCAAGGATCTCCACGTACTTGGGCACTTTGAAGTCCGCCAGGTTTTTCCTGGCGTACTCGATCACCTCCTCTTCGGTAAGCGTTGAATCCTGGGGCACGATAAATACTTTGCCTTCCTCGCCCATGGTATCATCCGGCACCCCGACCGTGGCCGCTTCGAGAATCTTCGGATGCGAGGAGAGCACATTGTCGATTTCCTTGGGGTAAATATTCTCCCCGCCGCGGATGATCATGTCCTTCATCCGGTCCACGATATAGATGTAGCCGTCCTCGTCCTTGATCCCCATATCCCCGGTGCGGAGAAACCCGTTCTGATCGATGGTTTTGGCGGTCTCCCCGGGCTTGTTGTAATAGCCCTTCATGACGTTGTCCCCGCGGATCAAGATTTCGCCGGGTTCATGGGGCGCCTGTTCATTGCCGTGCTCATCCACGATCAGCACTTCCTGATCAGGAAGCGGCAGGCCGATGGAGCCCACTTTACGCTCGCCGTCCATGGGGTTGATGGTGCTCACGCAGGTGCCCTCGGTGAGGCCGTATCCTTCCAGAATCTTTACGCCGAAAGTTTCCTCGAATTTCTGCATGACCTCTTTGGTCATCGGCGCCGCGCCGCAGATGCCGAATTCCATGGAGGAAAGGTCGTACTTCTGCCGGCCCGGGTCGGTCAGGAGAATCTGGTAGACCGCGGGCACGGCGGACCAGAAGTTGATTTTATGCTTTTCCACCACTTCCCAGAAGTCACTGGCGCTGAAACCTTTTCTGAGTACTACCTGATGGCCCTTGCCCAGGCAGGAGATACAGGTCAAGAGGGCATTGACGTGAAAAAGCGGCAGAAAGCACATAAAGTTTCGGTTTTCCCCGGTTTTTAAGGCCTCGTTGATCATGTCGGCGTCTGCCACGACATTTTTGTGGGAGAGCAGAACCCCCTTGGGGTTTCCCGTGGTGCCGGAGGTGTAGAAGATAAAGGCGATATCCTCCGGATCCGCGTCGCAGGCCACCGGCGTGTCGTCGCCTTCCGCCATCAGGTCCTCGAATGCCAAATAGCTGCCGGATTTTTCCGGACCGACTTCTATGATGGTTTCGAGATGCGGGCAGTTGTCTTTGATCTCGTTGAATATTTCCAGGTACTGGTCCTCCACAATCAGGCCGCTGCCCTGGGAGTCGTTTAACAGGTATTCGACCTCGGCGCCCTTCCACCAGCCGTTGATCGGACCGGCCACGGCGCCGATTTTAACGATGGCGTAATAGGCGATTAATGTTTCCGGGCTGTTCTGCACCCAGACATGGATGAAATCGCCTTTTTTGAATCCCTGCTTTTTTAAGGCATTGGCCAGGATATGGACCTTCTGCAGGAATTCCCCATAGGTGTAAGTATCATCGTAATACTGGAGGTAGGGGTAGTCCTTGAACCGCTTGACGGCGTCATCAATATATTGACCGACATTCATTAGTGCCTCCTGTGATATGGATATGAGTTTTCGCTACCAGGGAATCTCCCGGGTCATTAAAAATAAGACCGTCCACATGGTGCCGCCGAACCCGGAGGCCAGGGCCTGATTGACGGTTTTGGGCACCTGGTGATCGCCGGCGTCGCCCATGATTTGCAGCGCGGCTTCGGCCACGCGGATCATGGCAGTGGCGCCGATGGGGTTGGATGCGATCACCCCGCCGGACGGGTTGATGGGGAATTCCCCGTCAATACAGATTTCATCGTTTTCCACCATCTTCAGATGCTCGTCGCCCTCAAACAGCAGAAACTCCCGGAGCCAGTCCAGGCCCCACCAGCTGGAGGGATCATACATTTCAAACACATCGATCTCTTTTTTCGGATCTTTGATCCCGTTTCGTCCAAAGAGCTTCTCCGCCGCATAGCGATGGCTCATCAGCACCGGGGCATCGCCGAATATATGGAAGCATTCCTCGCGGTGCACCGTAATATGATCCTTCATCCAGGCGGGCTTCGGGCAGAATTGTTTGGCTTTTTCCTCAGAGGCGAAAATCATGGCGCACGCCCCGTCGCTTTGCGAGCACATATGGATCATCCGGAGTTCACCCACAAGGGCCGGGGAGGTATACATGAGGTCTTCGGCCTGGTCCCACTGAAGGTCAAACCGGCGATGGGCCTTATGGTTTTTCATGGCATGCTGGTCCATGATGATCCGGTATTTCATGGACGCCTTTTTGGCCCGTTCCTCGCCGAACTCGTTGATGACCTGCTCGGCGGTCATGCCGGTCAGGGCCCCGGTCTGGAGCTGGCGGGCCCACAGGGGATCGGCCATATTGGTGATGCCCCCGGTGGTGTGGCCTTCCTGGAGTTTCTCAAACCCGACGGCCAGCACCACATCATGCATACCGGAAGCCACCAGTTGATCCGCCGCACAGCACAGGGTGGCACCGGTGGTGCCGCCCGTGGTCACCCGAAGGCTTTCCTTGCCGTAGGCGCCGGAGCCCAGTGTATGCCAGAGATCCGGTTGATGGACCATTTCAAAAAGCTCCATATTACCGTGGACAATGCAGTCCACATCATCGATGGTCATGCCGGCATGGTCCAATGCCTCCCGAATCGCCTCATGGATCATTTCCGGCTGGTTCACATCTTCCCGGTGGCTTGAATATTCGGACTGTCCGACGCCGATAATGCCAACATTTCGATTTTTATTCATAATTCGCCTCCTAACCCCGTTCCAGGGTGACAACAGAATGAAACTGGCCGGCCGGCCCCATGACGCCGTGGGCCAGGGCCGTTTTGGCGGCCTCGATTTGATGCGCCCCGGCATCCTGCCGCAGCTGCAGGGCCGCTTCCGCCGCCCGGAAAAGCCCGCCAAGGATCATGGGGTTTCCGGCCAGCATGCCGCCGGATAGATTGACGCGGGCCTTGTTCGGCCCGTCGGCGTCGATCCAGGCGCCGCCCCTGCCTTCATCGCAGAGTCCCAAGCCCTCCATCCACATGGGATGCTGATAGGCGTACTGATCCGATATTTCGATCACATTAAAGGCTTTTCGGGGATCGGTGATGCCGGCCCGTTTATAGGCGCGTTCCGCCGCCTTTTTCAGGGCAAAGTTTGAGGCCAGGTCCCGGTCGCCGAAGAAAAAGCTGTCCATGCAGTTGCCCACGCCGGTAATCCAGACGGGTTTATCCGTCATTTTTTTGGCCACGTCCTCCGCGGCCAGCACCATCCCTACCGCTCCGTCGGATACTGGATAGGCGTGCAGGGCGCGGATGGGATCGGCCAGCATTTCGGAAGCCATAACGTCTTCGGCCGATACCGCAGAGACCTCCGGAAGTTGCGGATTTTTGGTGCCGTATTCCCGGGCCCGCACCACCACCTTGGCGAGCTGCTCATCCGAGATGCCGGTTTTCTCCCCGTAAGCCTGGGCCTGAAGCCCCGCGGCCGCGCAGAAGTCAAGCCCCACCGGCCGGGTGAAAAACGGGTCAAAGGCCACATGGGTCACCATGTTCCGGCTCTTGGCCTGGGACTCCTTGCAGTGGCCCATAATCAAGACCTGGTCGCAGTGGCCCGACTGGATGGCGGCCAGCCCGTAATAGATGGCCTGGATGCCCTCCTGGGCAACCTTTTCCTCACATCCGAAATGGGCGCCCAGCACATCGGTCATGGCATTGTCGGAGATCGTCCGGGCGTCAAACACATCGTCGGATACGCTGATCGCCATGTCGATGCCGGGCTTTCCGGTGTGGCGGGAAAATTCCACCGGTACCTGTTCCCGCAGCTTCTCCAGAACCTCCAGGGCCATGCCCTGAAAGCGCTCGTACCATTTGTTCTGTTCAATCGTCGTTTGCGCGACAGCGCAAATCCCAACGCGTCTTGCCATTTTTCAAGCCCCCTGAAGTCTGACGTTAAAATGATTGACATGATGATTTTCGGCAAAACAGTTCCAGAAATCCCCGTGCCGCACGGCGCGGATGATTTTGTCCTTATCCCGCAGGCAGTCCATTTCAATCCAGGCCCGGCCGCAGCCGATGCGGGTGTGGGAATCATCGGTAGCCACCTTGACATAGGGGATCTCAGGTATTTCAAATTCCGGTGTGCGGAATCCTTTTGACGTGATTTCCACCGCATCCAGCGGCAGGCGCCCGCCGACCGCGTTGATGCGGGCCATGGCTTTGTCCATGGGCAGATCCATCTCCGAGGGGTGGTTAAAAATATGCAGCACATCCTCATCTCCCCGAATTTTATTGACATGCACATAGCCTTTTTCGAAAACGGTCATCTCAATACCCGTGAATATGATCAGATCGGTCCGCAGGCGGTTGACGCGGTCATAGCAGCCGGGCCGCATGAGAAAGTCGTGATCGGTCAGTGCGATGAAATCAAAGCCCAGATCCGTATACACCTTGACCACTTCCTCGATTTTGAGTTCCCCGTCCGAGCAGGTGGTATGAACGTGTAAAGCGCCTTTTAAGTGCATGATGTTCCTTCAAACAGATTATTCACCCCGCCCAGAATGAACGCCACGGCATCGCGGCCGATATCCTTTAAGTCTTCGGTATTGTTCTGCCAGAGGAGGTAGTGATAGGCGACCCGCTCATAGATGCCCATGACGCTCACCGCGATGACTTCCGCCGCAAACCGGCCTTTGAAGGTGCCGCCCTGGTTTTCACTGACGGCGGTGAGCGCGCTTAACACATCTCCCGTGCATTTATCAAAGAGCTCCTTGCGGTGCTGCTCCACCTGGGCGCTTTTGCCCACGGATTCGCGGAAAATGATGGCGGCCCGCTCCGGGTAGTTGACGCAGAAGTCCTCAAAAAAGGCGTATCCCGCATATTTGAAGCCTTCCATGGTGGCCCCGTGTTTTTTAAATTCAGTGCCTAGGATGGAGCGCATGAGGTAGCCGATCTCCGCCATCATCTGGACCAGGAGATCCTCTTTATTCTTGAAGTAAAAATAGACCGCCCCCACGGAGACCTCGGCGGCATCCGCGATCTGCTCCATGCTGGCCTTATGAAAGCCTTCGTTGGCAAACAGGGTCTCAGCCGCCTGGAGAATGGTCTGGTAGCGCTGTTCCCGCTCCCGCTGCCGTCGAAGCGCGGATTTGGACAGGTTGTCTTTGCTGTTATTGGGTTTTGTGCCTGGCATGGGTGTCCTTTCTAGTTCCGATAGCCGAGCGCCGCATCACCGATTTTAACCCGGGCGATTTCCGTTGAGGTGCCGGCGATCTGGGCGTATTTGGCGCAGCGGTAGGCGCGCTCCACCGGATTTCCGGCCGTATAACCGGCGCCGCCTAATATTTTTAATGCCTCGCTTGAAACCTGCTCCGCGGATTCAGCGCAGAAAACTTTGGCGCAAAGAGTGAGTTCAGCCGCTTCTTTCGGAGAAGTTTCAGCGGTCCAGGCTGTCCGGTAGGCCAGCAGCTGGGATGTCTGGAAAAGGGTCAGCATTTCGGCCAGCTTAAACCCGACTTCCTGGTACGCAATAATGGGTTTGCCGCCACTTCTATGGGATTTGGCATGATCCCGGGCGGATTCAAACGCGGTTTTGCAGAGCCCCAGGCTTGCGCCCAGAAGGATCTGGTTTTCCCACATTCGGAGGGCTTGCGGCATATCCGTTTTGGCCGGCGGAAAAATTACCTGGTCCATCGGGATGCGGCAGTTTTCCAGTCGAATGCCCGAAATTGGGGTCCCCTCATAGCCCAGGGTTTCCATGGCCGGATCAATGGTTAAACCGGATGTTTCCTTTTCAACCAGAAATAGGGCATGCGCATCTTCCAGCACGCCGGCCACCGCAATGCAATCGGCCATCGGGGCGTTGATCACGTATTGCTTGGCGCCGTTGATGACCACTGAGTCACCGTCTTTTCCGCCGTGCGTGGTTAACGGGTCATTTTCGATATTTAAGCATGTTTCAGACAAGGCCAGGGCGCCGATGCGCTTGCCGTCAAGCAAAGGGGACAGCCATTCGGCCTTTTGGGCATCGGTTCCCCACTCAGCCACCGCGCGGCCGAAGAGCCGCATGCTGGCTTCCACGGAAAGGTAGGCGGAAGGGGAGACCGAAGCCAGCACCTCCATGGCCCCCATCAGGGTAAGCTGGCCCTGGTAGCCGTCCACCGGCTGGATCCCCAGCTTGAGATAGGGGGATTCGGCCAGCAGGGAAAGCACCTGGTCGATATTTTCGCGGGTTTTGGCGGATTCTCGCCGGTCAAGCGGCAGGATTTCCGCCAGAGCGGCTAATTTTTCCTGGATATCGACAAACAGGGTGAATTCTTGTTCTGAAAAATCGTAATTCATTTGGGTCTCCTCGATCTATAAGAAATCCGGATTGGCTAGATGAGTTTGGAAATAATCATTTTCTGGATATCCGAGGTACCGCCGCCGATGGGCGCCAGGCGGGAATCCCGGAAAATCCGTTCCATGTTGTATTCATGGCAGAACCCGTAACCCCCGAATACTATCATGGCGTCATTGGCCGGGCCCATGGACCAGTCACCCACAAAGAGCTTGGCCACGGCCGCCTCCAGATGGTTTAACGGCCGCCCCTGGTCTTTGCACCAGGCGATTTTATAGGCCAGGCTCCGGGAGGCTTCGGCAAAAATGCGGATATTGGCCAGCTTATGCTTTATGGCCTGGAATTTCCCGATCGGGCGGCCGAACTGTTCGCGCTTTTTGGCGTAATCCGCACACTCATTGAGCATGTATTTGGCCGCGCCCACAAACGGGGCCAAAAGGGCACTCCGGTCCCATTCCACGGTCTGAAGCGACATGTTAAATCCCTCGCCCTCCTGGCCGAGCAGATTCTCCGCCGGAATCTCGCAGTTGCTGAAAAAAAGTTCCGAGGTCTGCGAAGTGCGGACCCCCATTTTGATAAGCGGCGCACCCGCGGAAAACCCCTTGGTGCCTTTTTCAACGATAAAGGCCGAGATGCCGGCATGCTTCTGGCTGGGATCGGTTTTGGCGTAGACCACTGCGACATCGGCAATCGGGCCGTTGGTGATGAAAATTTTGCTGCCGTTTAAGACGTATTTATCGCCTTTTTTCTCGGCCGTGGTTTTCATAGAGGCCACATCCGAGCCCGCGTCCGGTTCAGTCAGCCCCATGCATCCGATCCACTCGCCGCTGATCAGCTTGGGCAGGTATTTTTTCCGCTGCTCTTCGGTGGCATGCCGGTAAATGGTATCCGCGCACAGGAATGAATGGGCCCCGTAGGCCAGGGTTAGGCCGCCGTCCACGCCGGCTTCGCCCAGGGCTTCACCTGCCAAAACCGTGGTGACCACATCCGCGCCGGAGCCGCCGTATGCTTCCGGAAAATGAAGCCCAAGGATTCCGAAGTCACCGAGTTTTTTGAAAGACTCAAAATCGAATGCTTCTTTTAGATCAAACTCCTGCACCCGCGGGACAATCTCTTTTTTGGCGAACCGGATGATTTCCTTTTTAAACATCTGTTGTTCTTTGGTGAAGGCAAAGTCCATCAGTCTCTCCTGTTATTCAGGTGAAAATGGTCAAACAAAGACATTATTTTAAAAAATAATTCACAAACAAAATCTGATTCAATTTTTAAAATCTGATTCAGTAAAATGTCAAGCTTTTTTTAAAAACTAAGTGCCTACTTGCCTTATTGCCTTTAATTCTTAGAGCGGATTCGGCATTGGAGGCCCGGATTGTCTGGTATAATGAGAGAAAAAAAGGCGGTTCTAGTTAGCAAAAGCTTGACAGCCGAGAAAAAAGATTTTAAATGTGAATTTAATCAGCGTTTAAAATAAAAATCGCTGTTAACGATAAAATCCACTTCTTGCTTAATAAGGGGTCAGCTATCAAACATAGAGCTTTGGCAAGAAGGCGCATTTCGAATTTCCAATCAATTAGTTGTGTATTTGTTTTTTTGACAAATTTACGAGTATCCTGTCTTTATCCTTCACAGAATCTTTGCCGTTGTCATTCCGAGGTGCGCGGGCGACAAAAAATTTTCAATATAAGATTTCCCGCTGCCGCCCGAAATGACAGTATGGACGGATATTGGGCGCCTTTTTGCGTTAATTTCGGCAAAAATGTCGTCGAGGCGGCATAAACCGTTTTTTTGAAATTTATAGGGGTAAGGAAAAAACGATTTTCACATAAGGAGGTGACGCCTGGAAAGCACGAACCCATGAAGCTGAAACCGTTTACGGATGATTAGGGAAACTTTTATTAAAAAATGGAGGGGCGCATGAAAACTTTGCTTTTAAGAATTGCTATTGGTTTATTATCGGTCATTTTTTTAACCAGCGGGGCGCTGGCTGCTGAAGACCCGGCGACAGATATTACGGAGAGTGTCATAGCCGGTCCTGGCAGTATCAGCATTTCAACCAACAAGAATATCATGATGAGTTTCGGGGCCACCGCCCGGATTATTCCGGTCATGGAAACCGATTTTGACTTTGGCATGGATGATACGGTGCCCCATTTTGAGTCTGTCCCTATAAATGGGTTTTTGGGCGGCAATTTGCCGGATGATTTTTTCAAAACCCATGTGAACGAGTCTGGTGCCGTCAATTATAACTACATCCGCAGCGAAGTTAAACTCCACTTCAATGCCCTGCCCAAGGATCGAAAATGGAGCTTTTACGCCGCATTGGAGTTTGACCGGCCGCTGGAGACTGCCTCTGTGGATGAACGGGGCGGCAAAACATTCGCCTCAAGCAACTTCGGCCTGGAGCGGCTCCATGGCACCTATCAGCTGCCCTGGAATATGCGGTTTCATGCCGGTTTTGATATCTGGGGGGTGGATGTAATTGACGGCGGCGGCCTGGTCTACGGCGACGACAACCCCGGTTTCTGGCTGACCGGCGATTATGACAATGTAAGTTTTAATGTGGGCTATTTCAAGCTGTCGGAAAACAACTTTTTCGACAAAAGCGTCCTTGCATCCGGCGCTGGTTTTGATTTCAATGATTTCGGCGGCAAAAATGACGACCGCGATCTCTACGGCGGTTATCTCACCTTTACGCCGGCAGAAGGGCAAAAAATTCAGCCGTTCTATGTGTTTGACCGTATCCGGGATGTGCCGAACGGAAGCCTTTTGGAGGCATTGCTGGACGGTGCCGGACAGCTGCCTTACGAAAGGGCGACGCCGGATATCAACTCCCACCACATCGGCGCTTATTACACCGGAAAATTAGGTCCCCTGGAACTGTTCCTTGAAGGGGTTTATCAGTTCGGGGAGGCGGAAGATACGCGTTTAAATGCGATCAATCCGGCGTTTCATAATGATTATGATATCTCGGCCTATGCTTTGGCCGGTGATGCGGCTGTGGATTTGAAAGAGCAGGTTGGATTCGGGTTTAAACCGCATTTGGGAGTCATGTATACCTCCGGTGATGATGACCCGACCGATGACGAGCTGAGCGGCTATACCGGCGTTGAAAGCGCCCAGCGGTTTTCCCAGTACTGGGGCGGTGAAAACACCATTATCGGCGATACCAACTTTGCCTTGGGAAGCGTCCTCTACGGCTACATTCCGGAACTCTACGGCAACGGCACCCCGGTATTTACCGGCGGCCTGGAAAATTTCGCCGGCGCCGGAAACGGCCGCGGCGACAATCCCGGTATGACCATGGCCAGTGCTGGTATCACCGTGACCCCGAAACGTTTCCTTATTCTTAAGTCAAACGTGAATTCCTTCTGGTGGAATGAGGATATTAATGTGGTCAGTTTTGTTGATGGCGCAACCCCTACAAAAGTGGATGCCGGCTACACCGGCACCGAATGGGATAATGAGATTACTTTGGCGACCAGCCGGCAATCATTTATTAAGACCCATTTTTCTTTCTTCTTCCCCGGCGAAGTGATTGAAGATGTGACCAGTGCATTGACCACGACCCCCCTGGGCCCTGGCAAGCAAAGCGATGATACCGCGATTCGGCTGGGCATGGAGTTTATCTGGAATTTCTAAAAAAAGCGGAAATGGCGGCTCTTTAACGGCGGGGGCCGCCATTCTTTTTCTTGGCAGTATTCCCCCCGGGCTGTCGCCCGGGACCGAGCCTATAATAACTTTAAAGGCACTGAGGCACGGTAAATTTGTTCTATCTATTTTTCAGGCGGGCACGGTGGCCCGCCCTACGAATGGGGAAAAACCCGATTCATCGTAGGGTCGGCCACCGTGCCGACCTTGTTAAAAATTCAATCTCTGCTGATTCGTACTCGTACTCGTGCTCGTACTCGTACTCGTAATCGGCTTTTGATTTTTTCGAGTACGAGCACGAGTACGAGAACCGTCCCGCTCGCGCGGGACTGAGTACGATTAAGTTACTTAGAAGGAGTGCACATTGCACCATCATCCGCGATTTTTGAAATGGATGGGCGCCGCGATTTTTTTGATATTTATTTGCGGCTGTTCACTTATCGGGCCGAAGCCGGATATCGTATCAGGGGAAAAGGCGTCGGGCGAGACTTATTCCAACGCCGAAATCCGGCGGATAACAGTGGATCAGCCGCATTTGATGTCAGGGGATTACTTCAGAACCCGGGGGATTGAGGACAGCCAGAGCGCGGCAACAGATGACGTTTTACTTGAAAGCGAAGAAGAAAAGTCGGATCAACCCCCAAAAATGGCCGCCGCCCCGGCTGCTTCGCCGAATTTGCGCGCATACCCGCTGAAAATCGGCGTATTGCTTAAAAAGGACGGATTCTCTGCTACAGCGGCCGGCCGCCTGATGCAGGCGGCCAATCAGGCGGCAGATGAAAATATGCTGCTGGTTAACGATACCGGCATGCGGGAAGCAGTTGCATCCACGGACTGCGAAGCGGTAACCGATATCGCCTGTATAGCGGAGAATGCCGCGCTGTATCCGGGGGTGCGGATGCTTTTGACGGTTAACCAAGCCCGGCTGCCCGAAACATTCCCCGGGCAGGCGGCGGTGCGGTTAACCCTGTGGGATGCGGCCCTTATGTATCAGTATCCGGAAATTGAAATCACCGACCGGATTGAGGGTCGCGAGCAGGCTGGGGCCTTTTTTCAGCATGCCATGGCCGAGGTCTTTGATTACGCCCGGCGCAAGGCTGGGGTGATGCCTCCGCACTGCCGGGTGTTTTCCGTCAAAGAGAACCGTGTATACATCAATGCGGGTAAAGTGACCGGAGTGCCCGTTGGTTCGGAGTATACCGTGGTATCAGACGGTGATACCGTAAACTCGCCAAACGGGGTGCCGGTGGCCTGGGTGCCGGAAAGCGAAGAAGCCCGCATACGGGTGGAGCGCCTGGTGGGGTCGGATGCCGCCCAATGCACGGTGGTAAATGGAGAGCTAACCAGGTTTGGCGGATACGTGCTGTTAAATGCTTTAAAATAGGAGGCAGGCCTTATGAAGATGAATATCGGCGGTTTTTTAACCAAGCGGGCGGTTCTGAGCCCTAAAAAAGAGGCGCTGGTATTGGGGGATGTGCGCCTGAATTACCAGCAGCTCAATCAGCGCTGCAACCGGTTCGTGAACTCCATCGGGCAGCTGGGCGTTGGCTCCGGGGACCGGGTGGCGATGCTGGCGTTAAACGAGCCCGAGTTTTTTGACCTCTATTTCGGGCTGGGAAAAATCGGCGCCATTATGGTGCCCCTCAATCATCGGTTGGCCGGGCCGGAAATCCAGTATATCCTAAACGACTGCGGGGCCAAAGTGCTGATATTCAGCCAGGAGTTTGCTTCCGTGGTTGAGGCCATAAAAGACGAGATCCCCTGCGAGCATCTGGTGGCCCTCATGGAAAGCCCGCCCGAATACGCCAGCTCTTATCAGAAGCTGACCGCCGGCGCCTCTGACAAGGAGCCTGAAATCACCTGCGGTGATGAGGATACCCTAACCATTCTTTATACCTCCGGCACCACCGGCCGGCCCAAAGGAGCGGAGCTTACGCATAACGGCTATTTCGGAACGTCCGTCACCCTGCGTGCCACCTTCGGGGATATCGGGGAGGTGCTTTTGATGCCCCTGCCGCTTTTTCACATCGGCGGACTTGCCCCTGTGCCCATGTGCGTGCATTTCGGCATGAAGATGGTGTTTCAGCGCGCGTTTGAGCCCAAGAATTTTCTTGAGCTGATGGGTCGGGAAAAGATAACCTGGTTCGGGTCAGTGCCGGCAATCCTCATGTTTCTGCGCCAGATTCCGGATTTTGACAAGTATGACTGGCATACGGTGAAAATGGCCCTTGTCTATGCCGCGCCTGTGCCGGTGTCGTTGATCAAGGAGTATGCCGCCTCGGGCATCGAGATCCGCCAGCTTTACGGGATGACCGAATGTACGGGGCCGGCCACGGTTATTGACAGCGAAAATGCCATTGAAAAAGCCGGCTCCTGCGGGCCGCCCTTTTTTCATAATGAGATCCGGGTGGTGGATATGGCGGGAAATGACGTGGCCCCCGATGAAATGGGCGAGGTGCTGATCGCCGGGACCAACCTGATGAAGGGCTACTGGAACAAGCCGGAGGCCACAGCGGAAACCCTGAAGGACGGATGGCTGTTCTCCGGTGATATGGGGAAAATGGACGAAGACGGATTCCTCTATATCATGGACCGCAAAAAAGATATGATCATCTCCGGGGGCGAGAATATCTATCCGGCTGAAATCGAGGATGTGCTGCTCAGTCACCCCAAAATCGGGGATGTGGCGGTGATCGGGTTTGAAGATGAGAAATGGGGGGAATCCATCAAGGCAGTGGTCATGATCAAGGAAGGTGAAGCCCTGACCGAGCAGGAACTCATCGAGTGGTGCCAGGGCAAAATCGGCAAATTCAAAATCCCCAAAAAGGTAGTGTTCACCGATCAAGTCCCGCGCACGCCCACCGGCAAAATCTTGAAGCGGATTCTGCGGGATCAGTTTAATTAATATTCAAAGCCCCTGTCTCTGTCCGGTTGTCAGGTGATCAGGCCTTGCCGCAAATGCTTTCCACTGCCTGACAACCGGATGCCATTCCATGTAACTTCCCTTCACAGTTCACGGTTCACGGTTCACGGTTTAAAAGATTCAATGCCTTTGCCTTTGGAAAATGCTTATAAAAAAGGCAATTTCCTTTAAGTCCCCCTTTGCCAAAAGGGGGATTTAGGGGGATTTTTCATCCTGATTTTTAAATAAAAATTAGCGGTTGCATTGAGGTCCAAAATATAATAAAGTTTTTAAACTGAATTGCATTCAATTTAAAAATCTAATTATACCCATTCAGAAAAGGAGGGGGGCATGAGTGAAGAATTTATTATCCGCGGCCTGGAAGACATCCGAGAGCTTGAGAAAATCCCTTATTCCGAACGAATTCCGGAAAAAAGCACCATCGAAATCCTGGAAAAGGGGGCGGCCAAAAATCCGGGCAAGACCGCGATCAGTTTTTTGTTAAACGGCGATTCCTATGATCAGCCCATTGAGATTCCCTATCAGACCCTGATCGGCCGGATTCGCCAGGCAGCCAATATGTTCCATGACCTGGGGGTGGGCCCCACGGATGTGGTTACCTATGTGCTGCCCAATCTGCCGCAGACCCACTATGTGCTCTGGGGGGCGGAGGCCGCCGGCATTGCCAACCCCATAAATCCCCTCCTGGAGGCGGGCACCATCCGGGATATCTGCAGGGCGGCCCAGACCAGGGTGCTGGTGACCATGGGCAACGTGCAGGGCATTGATATGTGGCCGAAGATCGATTCCATCCGCAAGGAGATTCCCACCCTGGAGTATGTCATCCAGATTATGGGCGAGGCCAATGAGGCGGAAAATATCATCAACTTTGACGAGGCCATCGAAAAATACCCATCTGACAAGTATACATTCGACCGCCGCATCGATCCGGATGACATCGCCTCGCTATACCATACGGGCGGCACCACCGGCACGCCGAAGCTGGCCCGCCGAAGCCATTACAACGAGGTGGCCATGTCGTGGGATCTGATGGTGATGGGCGGGCTGACCGAGGAGACGACCCTGATGTGCGGTCTACCCCTGTTTCACTGCAACGGCACTCTGGTGACAGGGCTTGCTCCCTTTTCCTATGGCGGGCATGTGGTGATGCTATCGCCCATGGGCTACCGGGATCAGAGCATTATGAAGAATTTTTATAAAATTGTTGAAAAATACCGCGCGGAGACCTTCTCCTGTGTGCCGACCATCCTTTCCGTGCTGCTGGATCTCCCCACAGAGGGGGTGGATATATCTTCTCTGAAATATGTGATTTGCGGGGCTGCTCCTTTAAGTGTGGAGCTCTTCAAGCGCTTTGAATCGCATACCGGCATCAAGATCCTGGAGGGCTATGGCTTGACCGAGGGGGCGGTGGCCTCGGCCATCAACCCCAAGGATGGCGAGCGAAAAGTCGGCAGCATCGGGATCCGGATGCCTTATCAGTCGTTAAAGATCGCTGTTTTGGATGATGAGGGCAATTATGTCCGCGATGCCGAGACCAATGAGATCGGGGTGGTGGCTATCAAAGGCCCCACGATTTTTAAAGGCTATGTCGAAGAGGTCCATAATCAGGGGATCTGGCTGCCGGGCGACTATTTCAATACCGGCGATCTGGGCCGGATGGATGCGGATGGCTATGTCTTTCTCACCGGCCGGAAAAAGGAGCTGATCATCCGGGGCGGCCATAATATTGATCCGGCCATGATCGAGGAGCCGATTTACAAGATGCCAAATATCAAAATGGTGGCCGCGGTGAGCCGGCCGGACCCGCATGCCGGTGAAGTGCCGGTGGCCTATGTGGAAGTGGCCGAGGGCGCAGAAATTGACGAAGAAAAAATCATGCAGTGGGCCAGGGAAAATGTCGGCGAGCGGGCGGCGGTGCCTAAAGAGGTGGTGATTACCCCCCAAATCCCATTGACGCCGGTGGGCAAGATATTCAAGCCGGCGCTTCGGTGGGATGCCACCAAGCGCGCCTATGAGCAGGAGCTTGAAGCCCTGGGGGATATGGTCGAATCTGTTAACGTGGAAGTCGGCGAAGACAAGGTGCATGGCACAAAAGTCAAGATCCGGGTAAAACCCGCGGCCGGCCATGACCTGGCGGCCATCAAGGATAAGATCGCCGAGATTCTCGCTCGGTATACTCTGTATTACGAAGTCGAGGAGATGTAAGGCCTGGCCGGATTTCCAATTTCACCGCATCGACTGTGTCAAATGATGTCTCGCATAGTGCAAGAATACACCGGGATGATATAAATCGCGATTGGCATGGATAAGGGTCGGATCATGGCACCTTCTGTTTTACTCAAAAATCTGCTTATCAGTTACAAAACATTTTTCCGGCTGTTCTGGAAAACATTTTTCAGAAGCCGGGATACCCAGGCGCGGTTGACGGTCCGGCGATTTTTAGTGATGGCCGGGTTTTTTCCTTTACTTTTTTTTGTCCAGACGATGCACTGGATCGGATTTATCCTGGATGACATTCTGTTTCGGAAATATCGGTCTGTCGAGGTTCGGGAACCGGTATTTATCGTTGGCGTGCCGCGGAGCGGCACCACGTTTCTCCACCGGGTACTGGCCAATGACAGTGAACGCTTCACCACGCTGACCCTATGGGAGCTTATCCTCGCGCCGTCGGTTACTGAGCGCAAATTCTGGCTGGGCCTCGGCCGCATGGATCAATGGATCGGCGCGCCGTTTGCGCGCCTCATCAAATGGCTGGAGCGCCGGGTGTTCGCGAGCCTGGATAATATCCATCAGATTTCGCTCTCTGACCCGGAGGAGGATTATTTTGCGCTGGTTCCCATATACGCTTGTTTTATAATGATCCTGCCATTTCCGTTTCCGGAGGAATTGGGGTATCTGGCCTTTTTTGATGACAAGGCCACTGATGCGGATAAAGACCGGATCATGGCGTTTTACAAATCCTGCCTCAAGCGGCACTTATACGCACGGGGGACGGATAAAATTTTTTTTTCTAAGAACGTTTCATTCTCTCCTATGGTTGATGCGCTCAAGCAAACCTTTCCGGACAGCCGGATCATCGGCACGGTGCGCAGCCCCTTAGCCGCCATCCCGTCCCATATCAGCTCCATGATGGCGGGGGCGGAGATTTTCGACAATGATACACGGGGCCATGAATTCCGGGATCAGATGATTGCGGTCCAGCGCTACGCGTATACCCATATGATGGAGCGGCTGGCCGCAATGCCCGAAGACCGGCAGATGATCGTCCGGATGGAGGATCTTAAGGACCGGCTGGAAAGTGTGGTCCGAACCATTTATGATCGCCTGGGGTATGGGATGGCGCCGGCATTTGCGGCCTATATCCAAAATCAGGATGCGCGCCAGAAAAAGTACCAAAGCGGCCACAAGTATGATATGTCCGCATACGACCTCACAGACGCCATGATTTATGAACAGTTTTCAGATGTGTTTGACGAGTTCGGCTATAATCCGCCTGAGCCTGATACCGCCACGGAAAATTAGCCGGACGCGCGCGCAGCGGAAAAGCCAAATTAAGGAGTTGTATGCCTTCTTTTAAAGACGCCACAGGCGATGCGGATATGGCGGAAATCGACGAAAAACGGCTCCGGGTGCTGTTTTTATCAGATGCCATAGCGAGCCGCAACGGCGTGGGATCGTATTATGCGGATCTGGTCGATCATCTGGCCGACTATATCGATCATGCCGAGCTATTGAGCCCAGGCGCCGCTCCCGAGGCCTATGCCCATGAGCTCACATTTCCGCTGCCCGGCGACCCGACCCAGCGGCTGTATCTGCCAAAGGTCGGCTGGATCTGGCAGCGGATCAAATCGGTTTGCCCGGATGTGATCGTCATTCCCACGCCCGGCCCCTATGGGCTCATCGGATTGGCCATTGCCAGGTATCTGAGTATTCCTTTGTGTGCCGGCTACCACACTCAGTATGATAAGCTGACCGATATTTATTGGACTTCTGTATTCAGCGGTTTCAGCCGGTTTTACATGAAGTCCCTGAACTGGATGTTTTTTAAATCCAGCGCCGTTGTGGTGGGAAACAGCGGGGAAATGATTGCCGGTGCATTGGCGGACGGGGCGCAGAACACGGAAATGGTGGGTACCCCTATTGCCAAACCGTTTTTGGAGCCCCCTTTTTCGCCCATGTCTTCGAAATTTGCTTCTGTCTGTTACGCCGGCCGGCTGGCGCTTGAAAAAAATATCCGGGACATACTTGAGGCCGCCCGACGGTTCCCGCATATCCGGTTTACCATCGCAGGCGACGGACCGCTCCGGGCGGAAGTGGAAAAAGCGGCTGACACCGCGCCCAATATTGAATACGTCGGCTGGGTATCCAGGGACGGGGTCAAGCAGGTGATTGACAGCGCTGAGATGCTGCTGCTGCCGTCAAAAGTGGAGGCCTTCGGCACCATTGCCCTTGAGGCCATGGCCCGGCGGCGCCTGGTCCTGGTATCAGAGAACTGCGGAATTTTAAACTGGCCGGATCTGGCCCCCGGGGTTTATGCCATGGCGCCTGATGAGGATTTGTTTGATGCCATTTTCCGGATTTCAAGAAAAAGCCTTTCCGAGCGGCTTGAGAAGGCGGAAACCGGCCATCAGGCAGCCGCCCGATTTAATCATCAAACCGTGCGCCAGTGGGTGGACTTGCTCGCCCGTATTGCCGGCGAAGCCCTGAAATGACGCCCGAACTCGGACATTTCCGTAAGCGCGCCGCCCTGGTTTCAATCCATGATGTGATGCCAAAAAACCTGCCGCAGGTTTTGGCCATCCTCCGGTTTCTTGAGGCGCGGGCGGTTTTTCCGGTAACCCTGCTGGTGGTGCCCGGCTGCCAGTGGTCGAAAAATGATATTAACCAGTTAAAGTCGCTTCAGGCATCCGGTTATGAACTGGCCGGCCATGGCTGGCAGCACCGGGCCAAAAGGATTGCCTCCGCGTGGCATCGGCTGCACGGGATGGTCATTTCCAGAAATGAGGCCGAGCACCTATCCCTTTCTGAAGATGAAATTATTCATATTATTACCGACTCTTATTCCTGGTTTCGTCAGAACAGCCTGGCGGCGCCCATCCTCTATGTGCCGCCTGCCTGGGCCATGGGGCGCATAGGAAAGAAAAAACTAAAAACCCTGCCTTTTCGGCTTTATGAAACCCAGGCCGGCGTCTATAACGCGGCGGCTGACCGGATGCTTTACCTGCCGGTGACCGGCTACATGGCCGATACCCGTTTCCGGGTAAAGGCAATAAGGACTACCAATCTCATCAATCAGTATGTTTTCCGCGGCCCCTTACGCATCGCCATTCACCCGCAAGATCTCAATTTAGGCCTTGTCCGGGATTTGAAAAACCACCTGGCGAGGTTTCAAATCTTTTTATCCTACACCCCGCTCTCGGGATAGCTCCCCCATCGGCGCGTGTTTGCCGTTTCTGCAAATGGTATTATCTTACTTTTATTACCCATATGTCAAAAACCAGGGACACGAATTTTCTATGTATATTGCAAGAAAACGCATCAAAGGCCATACTCACTATTATCTTCGGCAAAGCTTTGATGACGGCGGAGGTTTAAAAAGCCGGGATCTTTTTTACCTGGGCCGTGATCCGGCGGACTATGTGGTTTACCCGGATGACGGCCATGCCTTTTATTTTCATGAGGATATGTGCGACGGGCTTTCGGAAATCGGGGTGGAACCGGACAATGATGAACTGGAGCGGGTCTTTTTTCCGTACCTGGATCCGGAAACCCAGCGGGTGATCGAGGGGTTCGCCCATGCGGGCATGACCCGCAGGGATCAGCAGCGCCTGCGGGAGCATGTGACACGGGCGGAAAAAACGGATTTTCACCTTTTTGACAGGCGAAGGATGCATTATCTGCGCTTTGTTGAAATGGATCAGTCGGGCATCGAACGGGCGCCCAAAAAGATCTACCGGGATCTGCTTGATAAATCCCGGGACGAGATCGAACAATACCTCATGGAAATGGAGAATAAGGTTTTGGGGGCCAAGGAGAAAAAAGCCTACCCATACGTTATCTTCAATGTGGCCGGTCACTTTACCAGCATGATTTCGCGCGAGTATCCCCAGGCGCTGGATCAGGAAAAGGTGGATGCCTGTTTTCTGGAAGAGGTCTGCCGGCTGAATGCGGATGCGGATTTTTGGGGGGACCTGGGCTGCACCGATCGGTTGAATGATTACATGATCCGCTATGTGTGCTGGTTTTTTGATAACGATTTCGGCGAGAGTCGTTATCTGGAGGATATGATCTGGGAGTGGATAGCCCGAAAGCGGAGAGCCCGGCAGCCGGCGCCGCAGCACCGGATGAAGGAGGAAGAGGCGGTCTCCCTTATGGGAATAAATGAGCAGTCGGTTGCCGGAATGACCGTTAAAACGCTGACCCGCCAGTACTGGCAGATGGCCCGTAAGTATCATCCGGATAAAGGGGGGGATCATGAGACCTTTATCAAGTTGAACCGGGCCTTTGAGCAGCTGCTGCGCCGCGTCAAATCCGGCAAAAGACCGGAGCGTTTTACCGCACGGCACGGATAACATCTATTGAAAAAGGAGACAGGAGATGAAAAGCAAACTTCAGATCACCCTTACCGTTGTTTTACTTGTACTTTTCCTGGCAGGCTTTGCCTCTGGGGAGGAGCAGAAATGGAAGATCGATAAGAACCACTCCAGCATTTATTTTGATGTGCGCCACACCTATGTCACCGTGCGGGGTATGTTTAAAGGTTTCAGGGGCAATATCCAGTTTGATCCGGAGAACAAGGATGCCGGCCGTGTTGAGTTTGAAGTCGATACGGCAAGCATTGATACCAATATCGTCAAGCGGGACAATCACCTGCGGTCCGGGGATTTTTTCAATGCCTCCAAACATCCTTTAATGACTTTTAAGAGCACGAACGTTAAGCATGTATCGGATAACCAATACATGGTAGAAGGCGATTTCACCATCAAGGATGTGACCAGGGAAATCGCCGTGCCGTTCACCTATTTCGGCATCCGGGATAACCCGCTTAAGAAGGGCGAGCAGGTGGCCGGATTCGAGGGGGAATTTACCATCAACCGGCTGGATTACACCGTGGGCAATGGGAAATTTGCCGAAATGGGGGTTATCGGCGAAGAGGTCAGCATCATCGTGGCCCTGGAGATGTTGAGGGATAAATAGTAAATGATTTCATAAAAAAAATAGTGCAGAAAAATGGACATCCTGCAAAACGCCTATAAAAACCGCAAACGCAGCCTTTCTGAATATGAATCCAAGCAGGTATTGGCCTCCTATGGGATTGCCGTCACCCGGGAATATCTGGCAAAAAATGAAACCGAAATGCGGGATGCCGCAGCACGCATCGGCTATCCTGTCGTACTAAAGGGCTGTGACGCGGAACTGGCCCATAAATCCGAAAAAGGCGTTGTCCGCGTGGATATCCGAAATGAAGCCGAGGCCGAATCGGCGTATGCAGAAATTTGCGATGCCATGGCGGCAGGCGGGGCGGGCGATGTGCTGGTGCAGGAGTATCTGGGCGGCCGGCGGGAGCTGGTGGCGGGTATGATTCGCGACCCTGGGTTCGGTCCGTCCGTGATGTTCGGCCTGGGCGGGATACTGACCGAGATTTTAAATGACTTGGTTTTCCGTATTGCCCCCATTGAGCGGGCTGACGCCCTGGAGATGATGGATGAGATCCGCGGAAGCCGGATCCTGGATGCGGTGCGCGGCATGGAGGCCGCGGATCGGGGGGCGCTTGCCGACATCCTGGTGGCCATCGGCCTCATAGGGCTTGACCATCCGGAAATAAAAGAGATTGACATTAATCCGCTGATTATCTTCAACGGCAAGCCGGTGGCGGTGGATGCGATGATCGGGCTTGCGATAAAAGAAGGGTCTCAGGAATAGTTTATGGCAGGCGGGGATGTATGGACAAAACAACTGGATCAGATTTTTTATCCGCAATCCGTGGCCATTGTCGGTTTGCCCCGGGGCCTTAAAACCGGCAAGGTTTTTTTAATGGCCCTGCTGGATCAATCATTTTCCGGCGCCATTTATCCGGTGCATCCCACGGCCGAAGAGATTGACGGCCTGAAAGCCTATCCGAGCATTTCCGCGATTCCGGATGCCGTGGATCTGGCCATCATCCTGGTGCCGCATGAGCATGCCCTGCCGGTAATTTACGAGTGTGTGGAGAAAGGCGTCAAGGGGGCGGTGCTTTTTACCGCCGGATACAAGGAAACCGGCACCGAGGCGGGCCGGCATCTGGAGGCCGAGCTTGCCCGGGTGGCAAAGGAATCCGGGATGCGGCTTTTCGGCCCTAACTGCATGGGGCTTTATGTGCCGGAATCGGGTCTTTCCTTTTTCCCCGGGCTGTCAAAGAAGCCCGGACCCGTCGGGTTTATCTCGCACAGCGGCTCGCTCGCCAATATTCTGGGCCGGATTGCGGCGGATAAGGGGATCTACTTCAGCAAGGCGGTCAGCCTGGGCAATGAATGCGATGTCACCGGAACGGATATATTGAATTACCTGGCCAAAGACCCGAAAACGGCTGTTATCGGCGGCTATCTCGAGAGTATCGGGGACGGGCCGGGGTTTTTAAATGCGCTTAAAGCCGCATCCCTTAAAAAACCCGTAATCCTGTGGAAGGTGGGGCTCAATCCCGAAGGACAAAAAGCCGCCAACTCCCATACGGGGGCGATGGCCAGCCGACGGCGGATCTGGCAGGCGGTGGTCAGCCAAAGCGGGGCGGTGCCGGTCAAAGGCTTTGACTGGTTAACCGATGCCTTGATGAGTTTTTCCCTGCTGCCGGACGGGCTGGGTGACCGCATCGCCATTTTATCCGGTCCGGGCGGTATGGCCGTGGGCGCGGCCGAGGCCTGCGGGGATGAGGGCCTTAAACTGGCCGAGCTATCCGCTGACACGCGCACAAAGCTTTCTGAATTCGTGCCCCAAACCGGCACCAGCCTGGCCAACCCGGTGGACGTGGGCCTTGGCGCCTCGTTTGATATCGATATATATATTAAAGCCGCCCGCGCCCTTGCCGATGATCCGGGCGTGGATGCGGTGGTTTCAATCGGCGCGGGGCTTAGCCGGGAGCTGAATGAGACGTATACGAATTCGATTATCCGGGTCTATCGGGATACGGGCTGTCCGTTTCTGATGGTCAATATCCCGGGGTTTGAAAAGGAATTTGCGGCCGCCTTCTGCCAGGCCGGCATCCCCTTTTATGAAACCGCTGAGCGCGCCCTTGGCAGCTACGCCCAAGTCCGCAAATATCAGCTCTGGCGTTATTCCAGAACCTTCCGCCACTGTCATTCCGAGGAACGATAGTGACGAGGAATCTTATTGCAAAGATTTCTCGCTGCCGCTCGAAATGACAGTATGGACGGATTTTGAGCGCCTTTTTGAGCTACTTTCGGCAAAAATGTGGTCGCGGCGGCATAAACCGCTTTTTACGAGATTGATACTCATTCTTTCCCGTACGCCTCCAAAACCCCTGCGATGGTTTTATCCTTTTCCTGCCACAGGGCATTAACCCACTGCTTGAATGCTTCCTGAAACGCCTTATCCTGTTCATAATTTCTGCCGATAAATTCCTCGGGGATCGAAAGGCAACGGATCCGGACGGCCACCCTGGGGATCTCGCCTTTTAAAAATTCCCAGAAAGACGGGGCGGTTTCATTCTTCGGATAGGCGATGGTGAAGTCAATGATCTGGTCCAGGCAGTCGCCCATGGCGGACAGCACAATGGCCGCCCCGCCGGCTTTGGGCAGCAGCAGGTGCTGGTAGGGGGACTTTTGCTTTTGCCGCTTGGACACATCAAACCGGGTGCCTTCTAAAAAGTTGATCACCGAAATGGGGGATTTTTTAAACTTTTCACAGTACTTTCGGGTGGTTTCAATGTCCTTTCCCCTAAGCTCCGGGTGCTTTTGGATAAACTCCCTGGAATAGCGCTTCATAAACGGAAATTCCAGTGCCCACCAGGCGAGGCCCAGAAACGGCACCCAGATCAGCTCCTTTTTCAGGAAAAATTTTAAAAACGGGATCCGGTGTTTGAAAAGATGCTGGAGGACAAGAATGTCGGCCCAGGACTGGTGATTGCTGATCACCAGATAGGAGGTTTTGGGATTCAGCCCGGAAAGCCCCTTAACATCCCATTCGATTTTCTGGGTCATCATCAGGATCAGGCTGTTGATGTTGATCCAGGCCATGGTAAGGACCATCAGGACTTTTGTGAGGAAAAGCCGTACCCGGTCCAATGGAATGATCGCTTTGACGAGGATGAAGGGAAACATGGTGATAAAGCACCCTAAGGTGTTTAGCGTATAGAGCATCAGGGCAATGACCCCGCGGACGGGTGCGGGCAGAAATTTCAGCATTGTTTGCCTCCGGCTTCTATGTATTTCAACCTACATTGAGCGATTTTCAACCTTGCAGGGAACCTGTTTTCATGTTTAGTATACGACCCTAATGTATCATCAAAAAGCGATTTATCAAACACTTCAAAAGCATCTGGACAAAATGCCGGTGGGCTATCCCGCTACCCGTTCCGGCGTTGAATTGCGGATATTAGAAAGGCTCTTCGCGCCTGAGGAGGCCCGGCTGGCCATTTATTTGACCCACCGCTTTGAATCCGCGGAAGAGATCTGCCAGCGGGCGGCGGCAGGCGGTATTTGATACCTTTAAATCCTTTTGCGGATACCGGCGGGGAACTGGGAAATGCCTACGGCCGCCGCCTGTCCGTGGACGAGGTTTTAAAGGGGCCGATTAAGGAAAAACACGCCCCCGTAAATCTGTTTAATGTCTCAGCCGCCAAAAACAGCCCCGGCATCGCCGGGGGCATTGCCACAGCGGAAATGATATTCAGGGAGCTGACCGGCCGGGAGATATAAATCGCGTTTAAGGATGAATCTCCGGGTAATCGGGATTCAAAGGGCAGTCGGTATTAATACAGTTGGGGCATCCGGAAAACCGGAGATGCACCATCCAGAAGGCAAGAAAAAGAAGCAGGTAAATCACTCCCGCAAATACCATCGATTGTTCAAAAATGATGTATACCGGCAGAATCACCCGCAGTCCGTAAACCAGGGTGGCCCAGACAAGCGGCATAAAGCCGAAGCCGCTGTCTTTTTTCTCAAAAAAGCGGGGCACGCAGCTGCCTTCCAGGGGAATGGGGCATTTTTCGCCGTAATAGGCGCAATGCCGGCAGGTGCCGGCATAGATGATGCCGTAGGAAAGCGCCCACAGGGCCAGATATACCACAATCCCGGGCCACCCGTAGGCAAGGGAGATGATAAATCCGCAGGCGAACAGCCCTGCCAGCAAAAGTACGCTCAGATAGTTGTCTTTAAATGAAAACCGTTTAAGTCTGGCTTTTCGCCGGGCTTTGAGCATTGATATGCCTCCCTGCTGTTGCCGCCACTGTTTCTCTTGAAGAATATCCGGGATAAACCCCCAGCTGCTCTTTTGTCTTTTGGTTGGAGGTGACAAACGGATATCGCACATAGTCCAAATAGCCCCTGTTGACCTCAATGCCGGGGCAATGCAGGCGCCACAACGCTTCTATCACCGGGTAAAGGATCCAGGCCGGCACGGGCAGGACCCGGGTGCCGATAATGCCCGCAATTTCATCCACCGTGACCGTGCCGTCCCCGGTGATATTGAATGCGCCGCCCATTTCTGCGCTCATGGCCGCCAGACAGGCGGCGACAAAATCATCCTCATGGACAAACTGTACCGGCGGGTTGTATCCGGCCACGCGAACCGTGGCCGGCATAAAAAGCATGCGGGAGATGTAGTTGTCAATGCTCGGGCCGAAAACCGTGCAGGGCCGGAGAATGGTGACGGTAAGCTGCGGGTTCGCCCCGGCAAACCGCTGGATCATCTCATCTGTAACTGCCTTGTAATACCCATAGGGAAATGTCCGGTTGCCCCGCAAGGGGTGGGTCTCTGAAAGCAGGGGCGGATTGTCCGGATGGGCGCCGTAGGCCAGGGTGCTGCTGGTCACAAGCACATGGGAAACCCCGGCGGTGCGCGCGCTTTCCAGAATATTTTGGCTGCCGTTTACATCAATGTCATGCATCCGCCGGATATCATGGACGGGCTGTACCACAAATGCCAGGTGAAAGAGGGTGTCAATCCGGTGCCTGGATAAAATGCCGCCGATATCCGGGTCGCGGATATCCTTTTTATAAAACGTCACCCCTTCCGCCGGGTTCGTCGGCGGCTGGATGTCAATGCCCACGATTTCACCGATTTGGTCGTTCTGCCGTAAAGCCGCTGCCAGACGGCGGCCGAGATAGCCGGTGCTGCCGGTAATCAGAATGTTTCTCATAAACAGGCCTGCCTCCGTTAATCAGGCGTCAATCACGACACATCCACCGTTTCGGAGATGTGTTGGATGGTATGGTCAATATAGGCTTCATCCTCGATCACCACCTGAATCGCCCCCTTGGGGCAGACCGCTGCACACCGGCCGCAGCCGCGGCACGCGTCTTGATCAATCACCGCCTGCTCGCCCGAGAGATGTATGGCATCCACAAAACAGGCGCCCTTTGTGCAGGTGCCGCAGCCCGCGCACTGATCGGTGACCTCCATGTGAACGCCGGGCATGCGGGATACTTTTGAGCTGATGAGGGGCGTAATCGCCGGCAGCATCTTCCACAGACAGCAGCATGGACAGCAGTTGCAGATGGTCATGAGCTTTTCCGGCGGCCCAATATTTAACCACACGGTATCCAGCTTGTTGCGGCCGATCAGGTGCACGAGCCCCGCCTCGCGGCATCTTTTGGCGTGGGCCAGGGCTTCTTCCATGCCAACCCGGCGGCCGAACTTGGGGTTGATGTCATTGGCCGCATCCCCCAAAAAAATGCAGCCGTATTCGATCGGATAATCCTTGCACCGGGCGGAATCCCGGCAGATACAGAAATCCATGATCCAGTGGGTGCCGGCGTTTCGGATAAAGTGCTCCACCACCTTTGAAGGGACGGCCAGGCTTTCCGGTTCTTCAACCGCCTCGCCCACGTCAATCACATGTTTTTTTTCAACGACCTGATCCTTGGGCAGATACATAATATCGTCGTTTTTAAAAAGCATTTGATCCACGATCCGCCCGATCGGGCGGAAATGGGTCAGCCTGGACATGAAAAATCGCGTGGAAAAGGTTTTGTTGATCAGCGTTTTGATCCAGTATGGACTTGACATGGCATGAAAATCCCGGGTTTTTGAGTTAAATGCGTTTCCGCAGCATCATAGTCCATCTTCACCTCGGCATAGCCTGTGTTTCATAGCTGATCAGATACATCCAGCAGGTGGTTGAGCTTTTCAGCGGTTTGAACGAAGGATTCAATCTCTTCGGTGTTGAATTCGTGTTTGGCCAGGTTGTTTATCAAAACCGTATAGGAGTGCTCATCCACCGCATGGACCTTTTCCTCGCCTTTTTCAGTTAAAGAGACCCAGATCTGGCGCTTGTCTTTCCGCCCCTTTTCCCGATTGACCAGTTCCATTTTTTCCAGGCGGTCCACCAGGCGCGTGCCCGATGATACGGGAATGTGCATTTCATCGGCGATCTGCTGAATCCGGGCGGGGCCGTGGCGGCGGAGAAACTGCAGGAGGTAGACGGCGTCAAAATTGAGGGAAAACCGGGCCACCTTTATCTGTTCGAACCGGTAGATCGCCCGAAGGGCGTCAAATAACACTTCATCCAGTTCTTGTCTGGGGATGGGGAGCATGATCTGATTCCTGAAAAATTAGCGGATGGCAGGAGTAAACCATAATTATTTGCAACTTGCAAATAATTTTTTATGGATTTCAAAAGATTTTGGAATAAGACTGAAGGGAAATTAAAAACACTTTTTCATTAGAGCTCGCTTATCTTCGGCATCTTAAAAAAGGATTAAGCTTTCCGGTCTGCTCAACCGGGTCCGGCATTCGGAACTTTATTCTTTGTTATTTTTAAAAAAAATGCTTATGGTTTTGTCATGCTCTCAACTCTCGGACTGAGGATCTAAAGGATAGCCCCACGTAAAAACGGTTGGGGGCAAACAGGAGAAAATTTAAAGGAAAAAATGGCAGAGTCTAAAACATCCAATGATGGCCTCCTTCAATACGCCGAGAGTATCATCAACACCGTGCGTGAGCCTTTAATCGTTCTGGATCATGATTTACGGGTGATTTCCGTCAGCCGCTCTTTCTATGGCGTCTTTAAGGTAAACCCCAAAGAGACCGTGGGGCAGCTTATTTATGACCTGGGCAATAAACAATGGGACATCCCCAAGCTGCGAGAACTGCTGGAAAACATTCTTCCCCAAAAGACCACCTTTGACAACTACGAGGTTGAGCACGATTTTGCCACCATCGGCAGGCGCACAATGCTTTTGAATGCCCGGCAGATTCACAGGGTGTTTGGCAAAGAACGGATAATCCTGCTGGCCATTGAAGACATCACTGAGCGTAGGGAGATAGAAAAAGGTCTGGCAAAAGCGTATGAAGACTTAGAGGTGCTAGCCGCCGAGTTAGAACGCACCGCTCGGGTGAAGTCTGATTTTCTTGCCAACATGTCGCATGAACTCAGGACCCCGCTAAACTCCATTATCGGCTTTTCTGAAGTATTATACGATGAAACGTTCGGGCCCCTTAATGAGAAGCAGAAGCAATATGTCAACAATGTTTCAGCCAGCGGAAAGCACCTGCTCTTACTGATCAATCAGATACTGGATATGGCAAAAGTGGAAGCCGGAAAGATGCAGCTGGCAGTATCTTTCTTGCCGATGAAAAACCTTTTAGATGAGATCTCCCTGCTGGTCTTGGATATGGTCAGCAAAAAAAAGTTGAAAATGTCGCTGGAAATAGCCGAAGACCTCCCCTCTATTGAAGCCGATGAGCTCAAGGTTAAACAAATACTTTACAACCTGATTTCAAACGCAGTTAAATTTACCCCCGAAGGCGGCAAAATTGGCTTGCGGGCAAAAAAAGCGGATTCCGGGGTAGAAATAGTGGTCTGGGATACGGGGGTTGGTGTCGCACCTGAAAATATGGAGAAAATATTTGGAGGTTTTTTTCGTGTCAACACCCCCTATTCTCAGGTAACCGAGGGTACCGGACTTGGATTACCGCTCTCCAGAAAGCTGGTTGAGCTTCACGGCGGGAAGCTTTCTTTAGAATCAGAGGGACTCAATAGAGGCGTCGCAGTCCGGTTTGTTTTGCCTATGAAATCCAGGAGGATGGGTTCAGATGAGGAAGAAAGTATTGGTTGTCGATGATGATAAAAACAATCTGATGCTGGAAAAAGACCTTTTGGAGGTGGCTGGCTTTGAGGTATTTGAAGCTGAGAACGCTTCCGATGGAATTGCCATGGCCAAAAGAGAAAAACCGGATATCATCATTATGGATGTGCGGATGCCGAAAATGCGCGGTTCCGAAGCCGCCCGGATATTGCGCCAAGACAAAGAGACACTTGATATTCCCATTGTTTTTGTGACTGCTTCTGTCATGGAAGAAGGCAGAGAAGAGTTAAAAAACATAACGAACAGTGGCTTCATCGGCAAACCGATCAATACACGCACTTTTGCAAAAGACGTCAGTCAGTTTATCAGGTGAGTGGTGTGTTTTTATATATGTTGTGACGTCAAGGGAGATAGGGAATGAAAGACAAGCCGGTAATCTTGATTGTTGATGATCAGCCCCAGGATGTTGAACTTCTTGAAGCACATCTGGTTCCGCAGGGCTATGAAATTGTCAAAGCGGCCAGCGGGGAAGAAGCGCTGGAGAAGCTATCCGGTAATCAAATCGAGCTGATTCTGATGGACGTATTGATGCCACCGGGCATGGACGGCTTTGAGGTGACCCGCAGGATCAGACGAGATACTGCACATCGACTGATTCCGATCATCCTGATTACCGCGTTGCAGGAAACGGAAGACCGGGTGAAGGGGATTGAAGCCGGTTGTGATGATTTTCTTTCAAAGCCGCTTGATAAGATGGAACTCTTTGCCCGTGTCCGGTCCCTGCTGCAGGTCAAAGCCTATAATGACTTGATGCGTGATTATCAGATAAAGCTGGAAGCCATGGTAAGCAGCAGGACAGAAGAATTGAGGCATTCCTTGGAGGCCCTGCAGCAGGAGATTGCCGAGCGCAAGCGGATGGAGGAGGAGCGCCAGAACCTCCAGGCCCAGTTTACCCAGGCCCAGAAAATGGAATCCATAGGCCGGCTGGCCGGCGGCGTGGCCCATGATTTCAACAACAAGCTTACCATCATCAACGGTTACGCCGAACTGGCCATCGACATGATGGACCCATCAGATCCCCTCCGCAAAACCATTCAGGAAATCCACACCGCAGGAAATCAATCCGCCTTAATCGTCCGGCAGTTGCTTGCTTTTGCCCGGCAACAGACCATCAGTCCGGTGCTGCTTGATCTAAACAACACCATTTCCAGCATGCTGAAAATGTTGCAGCGACTGATTGGCGAGAACATTGATCTTGCATGGCACCCCGGAAGCAACCTGTGGCCGGTTAAAATCGACCCGGGCCAGGTGGACCAGGTTATGGCGAATCTCGCTGTAAATTCCCGGGATGCCATATCCGATGTCGGCAAATTGACCATAGAGACGAAAAATACAACAGTTGATGAAGAGTACTGCAAGAGCAACCCGGAGGCCATTCCGGGGCGATACGTAATGCTGGCAGTCAGCGATGATGGATGCGGAATAGAAACAGAGGTCATGGGCCAACTGTTTGAGCCGTTTTTTACAACCAAGGAAATCGGAAAAGGAACCGGCTTAGGTTTGCCCACGGTTTACGGCATTGTCAAGCAGAACGAAGGTTTCATCAACGTATACAGCGAGCCCGGAGAGGGAACGACCTTTAAAATATATCTTCCTTCCCAGGAGGAGGCGGAAAAATCCGGTGTGCACTCCGCGAAAAAATCCACTATGCAAGCACCAATGGGGACGGAGACCATCCTGATTGTCGAAGATGAAAAGGCGATACTGCAACTGTCCAGGCGGATGATCGAAGGGCTGGGATACACCGTTCTGATCGCTGGAAACCCGTCAGAGGCATTGCAACTTTCAAAAGATTATCATGGCTCAATCGACCTGCTCATAACCGACGTGGTCATGCCCGAAATGAACGGTTGGGATTTATCATCCCAATTGGCCAAAAACCATCCTGGCCTTAAAACCCTTTTCATGTCGGGTTATACGGCCAATGTGATCGCTCATCACGGGATGCTTGATGAAGGGTTGCAATTCATTCAGAAACCATTCTCGTTGAAAGATCTGGCGGTGAAAGTGCGGGAGGTTCTTGAGCAGGAATAGGCATATGACCTGGCATGGTTACGAGTCCACCATGCTTGCCAGCAAATACAGAATTTCCGGACCTGCTGATTTTTTGCACTTTGAATCCGCCAATGTGCTCCGGGAGCGGACGGATTCCGGAACAAACAGGACTTCGACATCTGAAAATAAGGAAGGCAACCTATGACAAACGATGATAATAGCTCCAAAGCCGCTGATGATTTGCGGCAAAAGGCTGAAGCGCTTGTCATGGAACAGGCCTCCCGGTCGCCGGAAGACAGCGCGGCCCTCTCGCCTGAGGAAATGCGACAAACGCTCCACGAATTGCGGGTGCACCAGATCGAACTGGAGATGCAGAACGAGGAGCTTCGCACGGCCCAGGAGGAAATCGAAGAATTGCGGGCGCGCTATTTCGACCTCTACGACCTGGCTCCGGTGGGTTATTGTACTTTAAGCGAAAAAGGACTGATCCAGGAAGCCAACCTCACCGCTACCACCCTGCTGGGTGTAAACCGCGCCGCTCTGGTCAAGCAGCCGATTAGCCGCTTCATCCTCAAAGAGGACCAGGACATCTACTACCGGCACCACAAGAAACTTTTTGAGACGGGCGAACCGCAGGAATACGAACTGCGTCTGCTCAAACCAGACGGCAGATTCTTCTGGGGCCATCTGACGGAAACCGCCGCTCAAGCGAAAGACGGCGCGCCCGTCTGCCACGTGGTGTTGATCGACATCACCGAGCGCAAGCGGGCGGCAGAAGAGGCCAGCCGCATGGTGACGGTGGTACGCGACTCGAACGATGCAATCACGATTCAGGACTCCGAGGGACGGATCACCGCCTGGAACCGCGGCGCTGAACGTATGTATGGCTATACCGAGGCAGAGGCCCTGCAGATGAGCATTGAGCGCCTCACGGCTTCCGGCAAGGTTCAAGAGCAAAAGGATTTTGTCCGTCGGTTGTTGGCGGGCGAATCGATCACCTCGCTTGAGACCCGGCGGGTGACCAAAGACGGCCGCGTTCTCGATGTCTGGATGACCGTCACAAAACTGGTGGACGATGCCGGGGAATCCATTGGCATTGCCTCCACCGAGCGCGATATCTCCGAGCGCAAGCGGGGCGAGGAAACCTTGCGCAAACTCAACGAGGAGCTGGAACAACGGGTCGAGGAACGTACGCGGGAACTGGTGCTCACCCAGAAGGCGGCGGAGGAGGCCAATCGGGCCAAAAGCATCTTCCTGGCCAACATGAGCCATGAGATACGCACACCCCTCAACGCGGTGCTCGGATTTGCCCAGATTCTGGAGCGCGATGCATCCCTCACCCCACGCCAGATCGGAATGCTCCACACCATTGCGCGCAGCGGACAACATCTGTTGAATCTGATCAACGACATTCTGGATATGTCCAAGATCGAGGCTGGCAGGCTCGAATTGAGCCCGAGGGACTTCAGTCTCTACGATCTGCTGGATGATCTGGAGATGATGTTCCGTTCCGCCACTGTCGCCAAGCAGTTGTCGCTCTCGGTCGAACGGCATAGCAGTGTCCCGCATTACGTAAACACCGATGAAAGCAAGCTGCGGCAGGTGTTGATCAATCTGCTGGGCAATGCCGTCAAGTTCACCAAGACCGGCGGTGTGGCTGTGCGGGTCCGGGGCGAAACGGCTACGGGCAGCTCCGTTGGTGATGCGAATGGGGTTCGTCTGGTGGTGGAGGTGGAGGACAGCGGTCCCGGGATTGCCGAGGAGGATTTGGACCGCATTTTCGAGCCCTTCCGGCAATCGGAAGTGGGGCGGGAGGCCGGCGGTACGGGCCTGGGCCTGGCCTTGAGCCAGCATCTTGTGAAACTGATGGACGGCAGCCTCACGGTGAAGAGCCGGGTGGGCAAGGGCTCCTGCTTCCGCTTCGACGTGCTTGTGACGCCGGTCGAGGGGGCGCCGCAAGAGAAGGAGCAAAAGGCGTGGCAGGTGGTCGGACTGGAGCCGGGCGCAGGCCCCTTGCGCATCCTCATTGTGGACGACCAGAAAGATAACCGCGACCTGCTTGCCGCCCTGCTGGCGCCTCTGGATTTCGAGATCAGGGAGGCGGTCAACGGGCAGGAGGCGATAGACGTCTTTGAGGCCTGGTCGCCCCATGCGGTACTCATGGACATAGTTATGCCGGTGATGGACGGCTACGAGGCCACACGGCGGATCAAGGCCACCGAACAAGGCCGCACCACCCCGGTCATCGCGGTGACGGCCAGCGTCTTTGGTGATGCCGAAAAAGAGGTTCTGGCCAGGGGCGTGGACGGTTATGTGCGCAAGCCCTTCAGGACGGAGGAGATTTTCGCCGTGCTGGGGGAATGCCTCGGGCTGCGCTATGTCTATGCCGAAACTGCCGGGCAAGCCCCGGAACAGGCCGGCGTTCAGCCCCTCACCCGCGAGGATCTGGCGGCACTGCCGGAGTCGTTGCGGCAGGCCATGCGCCAAGCCGTTAATGAGGGGGATATGGCCGGACTGCACGCGCTGATCGCCCAGATCGACGAGAAAGACGCTGAAGCGGCACGCAAGCTGAGGAACCTGGCCGACCGGTACGACTATGAAACGCTATCACAGATATTGATAAATCAAAATGAAGCAGAAGGGAAACCCGATGAATAACGAGAATTCAACCACTACCATCATGGTGGTTGATGACACCCCGGCCAACCTCAAGCTACTGGATGAGATGCTTCAGAGTCGGGGCTACCGCGTAGTGCAGTTCCCGCGCGGTGCCATGGCACTGAAGGCCGCGGCCCAAAATCCGCCGGATTTGATTCTGCTGGACATCCTGATGCCCGAGATGGACGGGTTTGAGGTCTGCCGGCGGCTCAAGTCCGATGAGAGCCTGAAGGACATCCCGGTGCTTTTCATCAGTGCGTTGGACGGTCCCAACGATAAAATCAAGGCCTTTTCCGCGGGCGGCCTGGATTACGTGACCAAGCCCTTCCAGGAAGAAGAGGTGCTGGCGCGGGTTAAGACCCACCTTGATCTTCGCCGGCAGCAGTTGCAGGTCGAAGTGCAGAAGAGGCAGATTCAGGAGGACTACGACCGCCTGCGCGAACTCGAAGAACTGCGCGACAATCTGGTCCACATGATCGTGCATGATATGCGTTCACCACTGATGGGGGTTCTCGGATACGCTGAACTTCTGGTGGAGGAACTGAAGAATCTGGGGCATGACGAACTGGCGACATATGCCGGGGAAATTTTGGCAACGGGCGGTAGCCTGCGGGACATGGTCACGACGTTGCTCGACATCAGTCGCATGGAATCCAATGAGATGCCTCTGGAAAAGGAGGCGTGCGACCTTCGCGAAATCGTTGCCAGCGCCATAATCTCGCTGGGCGCGCTCGTCAACGATTCGACAGTCCTGTTCGAGCGGCCAGCTGACGCAGTGGTTGCCGTCTGTGATCCCGAGGTCGTCCGGCGGGTCGTTGGCAATCTGATCGCCAACGCCGTCAAGTTCACCGGAAGCGGCGGCGAAGTGCGTATCGACCTGAATCGCATATCGGAGGGCGTCGGGGTCACGTTCTGCGACAACGGCCCGGGCATCCCCCCGGAGTATTACGAACGCATCTTTGACAAGTTCGGTCAGATGACGACAAGCAAGGAAGGGCACAAGTATTCCACTGGGCTTGGATTGACGTTCTGCAAACTCGCAGTCGAGGCCCAAGGCGGGCGGATCGGCGTGGACAGCGAGGTCGGTAAAGGCAGCATCTTCTGGTTTATCCTGCCCGCCGCAGGCTGACCTCCGACGGCACTCGGTGTCGTGGCTGTGCTCCTGCGGTGCTGGCTGCCAAACCGTATTGGCCACGAAAAACCAAAAAGCATCCGTAACCATTCAGATATCAAGGTGTTGTTCATATCCGGCTACACCGCAAATGTGATCGTCCATCACGGGGTTCTTGATGAAGGAGTTCAATTCATTTAGAAGCCATTCTCGTTCAATGATCTTGCGGTTAAAGTGAGGGAGGCGATTGAGCAGGAGTAGGCATATGACCTATCATGGGGTACGAGTGTAGACTTCTTGCCTGCAAATGCAGTATCCCCGGGCATCTTGAAATATGTACATTGAAACCACCAATGTGCTCCGGGCTGAAATTCACAATACTGCCGGGGCATAGCCGTAGTCTGCATTCCCAATTATCTTTGGTGTCAGAAAAGACCCTGCCCATTCA
Organism: Desulfobacterales bacterium; assembly: GCA_034520365.1. Classification (NCBI taxonomy): domain Bacteria; kingdom Pseudomonadati; phylum Thermodesulfobacteriota; class Desulfobacteria; order Desulfobacterales; species Desulfobacterales bacterium. The sequence goes on along the minus strand of JAXHNP010000003.1, from coordinate 750,431 downwards.
AATGGAAGAGATTGCCATGACAGAGAGAAAAAAAGACAGGAACAAGCCGGCCGTAACGCACCAGGGGAAAACAAAAACCTTCACGCCGCCGGAGCACTCCGGCAGCGCCGTTGACGAGCAGTCAAAGACGGACCGGACAGCGACGGACCAGACAGCCGGCAGCTTCCCCATCGTGGGCATCGGCGCTTCGGCCGGGGGGCTGGCGGCGTTTGAGGCCTTCTTTTCCGGCATGCCCGCGGACGTTGATCCCGGCATGGCCTTTGTGCTGGTCCAGCACCTGGCACCGGACCATAAGAGCATCCTGACCGATCTGATCCGGCGATACACGCGTATGCAGGTCTTTGAGGTCGAGGACGGTATGGAGGTTCAGCCTAATTGTGCTTATATCATCCCACCGGGCCGCGACATGTCGTTAATGAACGGTGCGCTGCAACTGCTGGAGCCGGCTGAACCGCGTGGCCGGCGTCTGCCCATTGATTTCTTTTTCCGGTCCCTGGCCGATGACCAGCATGAGCGGGCCATCGGCGTTGTGCTTTCGGGCACCGGCAGCGACGGCAGTCTGGGGGTGCGGGCCATCAAAGGCGAGGGCGGCATGGTAATGGTCCAGAACCCTGAGTCCGCCGAACACGACGGTATGCCGCGCAGCGCCATCAGCACGGGGCTCGTGGATTACGAACTGCCCCCGGCCGAAATGCCAGCCCAACTCGTCGTCTATGTAACCCATGCCTTCGGCAAGCCCCCCCGGCCAGTGACCCCGACGCCCAAGGCCGAGAATGCCCTGAAAAAGATATTGGTTCTGCTGCGCACCCAGACCGGCCACGATTTTTCTCAGTATAAGCCCTCGACAATCCAACGCCGCATCGAACGGCGCATGGCCGTGCATCAAATCGAAAGCATGGACGGTTATGTCAAGTTCATCCAGCAGGCACCCCAGGAGGTGGATGCGCTGTTTCGCGATATGCTGATCGGCGTGACCAGTTTTTTCCGCGACCCCGAAGCCTTCAGCGCCCTGGAAGAGCAGATCATCCCCAAGCTCTTTGCCGCCAGTCACGCGGATGCCGAAATTCGGATCTGGGTGCCCGGGTGCTCTACCGGCGACGAGGCCTATTCCCTTGCCATCCTGCTGGCCGAGCGCCAGGAGGCCCTGAAGCAGAATTTCAAGGTGCAGATCTTTGCCACGGACATTGACAGTCATGCCATTGCCACAGCCCGTGCCGGCATTTATCCGGCCTCCATCGCCACTGATCTAACGCCGGAACGGCTGGCGCGGTTCTTTTCGCCCGAACCCGGAGACAGCTCATTTCGCATCCAAAAGAGCATCCGCGACATGCTGGTCTTCTCCGAGCAGGACGTGATCAAGGACCCGCCTTTCTCCAGGCTGGACCTGATCAGTTGCCGCAACCTGCTCATCTACATGGGCGGGGAACTGCAGAAAAAGCTCATTCCCCTCTTTCACTATGCTTTGAACCCGGGCGGGTTTCTTTTTCTTGGCACCTCTGAAACCGTGGGCGAATTTCAGAACCTTTTTTCCACGCTGGACCGCAAGCGGAAACTGTATCGGCGCAAGGACGATCTCGCAAGCGCCCAGCGCCCGGGACCGGATCAATTTTTGCCGCCCATGACGGCCCCGGATACAAAATCCCCGCGTACCGCCGAAAAGACCGCCCATACCGGGAAACTATCGCTGCGGGAGCTGACCGAACAAACCCTGCTGCAGGAGATCGTCCAGGCAGGGGCTCTGGTCAACGCCCAGGGCGATATTCTCTACCTCCACGGCCGCACCGGCCTGTACCTGGAACCTGCCCCCGGGGAGAGCGGGATCTACAATATTTTGAAGATGGCCCGGGAAGGGCTGCATCGCGACCTGGCTATCACACTGCGCAAAGCCGCGGGGACCGGGGCAACCGTTCGCTGCCCGGGACTGCGGGTCAAGACCAACGGCGACGTTACCACCGTCAACCTGACTGTCCGACCCGTGGCCGCCGCTCCTGCCGCCTCGCCCGATCCCTCCTTGTATCTGGTTATTCTGGCGCAGAATCAGGAGCCCCTGGTCAGTGATAAATTATCATTGCCTGATGGACAGGAGAACAAACCGTCATCAGAAACAGACAGTGAAAATGCCGACACCCGTATCGCCGAACTCAAGCAGGAGCTGCGGGCCAAGGAGGAGTATCTCCAGTCCACCACCGAAGAACTGGAGACCTCCAATGAAGAGTTAAAATCCTCCAACGAAGAGATGCAGTCCATAAACGAAGAACTGCAGTCCACCAACGAGGAGCTTGAAACCTCCAAAGAGGAGCTGCAATCGGTGAACGAGGAACTGTCTACGGTCAACTCCGAGCTGGAGGCCAAGGTGGCTGCCCTGTCACTGGCCAACAACGACATGAACAATCTGCTGGCCGGCACCGGCATAGCCACCGTCTTTGTGGATCACCAACTTCGCATCCTGCGTTTTACCCCCTCCGCCACCAAGATTATCAACCTGATCCAGAGCGACATCGGCAGGCCGGTATCCCACATCGTCTCCAACCTGCCCGGCTACAGCAACCTGAAGGAAGACACGCAGGAAGTGCTCGACACCCTGGTTCCCAAGGAGGCCGAGGTTCAGACCGCCGAGGGGTTTTGGTACCGCATGCACATTCAGCCTTACCGCACCCTGAATAACGTCATCGAGGGCGCGGTACTCACCTTTGTGGATATCACGGAGTCGCGAAAGCTTCGCGAGGTGTTGCGGGCAAACAAGGAGCGGCTGCGGGTCGCCCTCAGCGTTGCTTCCATTTGTGTTTTCACTCAGGACGTACGCCTTAGCTACACTTGGATTCAAAACCCGAATTTGGGATTTGCAGCGGAAGAGATTATCGGCAAGACCGACGCCGACCTTCTGGGGGAACAGGATGCCGCCGCACTGACGGCTATCAAGCAAAAGGTGCTGGAAAGCGGAAAAGGCACGCGGCAAAACGTCCGGCTTACCATTGCAGGCAAGACTGTTGACTATGACCTGACCGTCGAACCACTGCACGATGCCGCCGGCGCCGTGGTCGGGATCACCTGCGCCCAGCTGGATGTTTCCGGGCAACAGGGCGGGGAGCGGACGGATTCCGGAACAAACGGGACTTTGCCATCTTCAAATGAAGGGGATAACCCATGACAAACAAGGAGAACCGCCCCAAAGGCGCTGCGGATCTACGACAGGAGGCCGAAGCACTTGCCCGGAAACGGACCGACCGGACACTACAAGACATCGCGGCCCTCTCGCCTGAAGAAATCCGTGAAACGCTTCACGAACTGCGGGTGCACCAGATCGAGCTGGAGATGCAGAATGAAGAGCTTCGCAAGGCACAGGCGGAGATCGAAGAATCGCGGGCGCGCTATTTCGACCTCTATGACCTGGCCCCGGTGGGTTATTATACTTTAAGCGAAAAAGGACTGATCCAGGAAGCCAACCTAACCGCCGCCGTCTTGTTGGACACGGCTCGCGCCGCTCTGGTTAAGCAGCCGATTAGCCGCTTCATCCTCAAAGAGGACCAGGATATCTACTACCTGCACCACAAGAAACTTTTTGAGACGGGCGAGTCGCAGGAATGCGAACTGCGTCTGCTCAAACCGGACGGCAGATTCTTCTGGGGCCATCTGACGGGAACCGCCGCTCAAGCGAAAGACGGCGCGCCCGTCTGCCACGTGGTGTTGATCGACATCACCGAGCGCAAGCGGGCGGAGCAAGATCGTGAAAAACTCCAGGCCCAGCTCAACCAGGCCCAGAAAATGGAATCCGTCGGACGCCTGGCAGGCGGCGTGGCCCACGATTTTAACAACAAACTTACCGTTATAAACGGATATGCCGAAATGGCCATCGGCATGATGGACCCGTCAGATCCCCTCCGCGAAACGATCCGGGAAATATACACCGCTGGAAAAAAATCCGCCGACATCGTCCGGCAGCTAATGGCTTTTGCCCGGCAGCAGACCATCAATCCGGTGCAGCTCGATTTAAATGACACCATTTCCGGCATGCTGAAAATGCTGCAACGCTTGATCGGCGAAAATATTGAGCTTGTGTGGCACCCGGGCAACAACCTCTGGCCGGTAAAATTAGACCCCTCCCAGGCGGACCAGACCATGACCAATCTTGCCGTCAATGCGCGGGATGCAATTGCCGATGTGGGCAAAATTAAAATAGAAACAAACAATGTCGAGGTTGATGAAAATTATTGTACACTTTATCCTTATTTTGTTCCCGGACAATACGTCATGCTTTCCGTAAGCGATGATGGTTCGGGCATGGACAAGGAGACGCTGGCCAATCTGTTTGAACCGTTTTTTACCACCAAAGAGATCGGGAAAGGAACCGGACTCGGCCTGGCTATGATATACGGCATTGTCAAACAGCACAACGGCTTTATCAATGTAGACAGCGAATCCGGACAGGGAACGACTGTTAAAATATACCTGCCCCGCCATGCAGCGGAAGAACCCGCTTTGGAGCCCGCAAAAGAATCCACACCCACACGGCAATTACCCCCGGGAACGGAAACCATCCTGATCGTCGAAGATGAAATACCGGTGCTCCAAATGTCCAGACAGATCCTCGAAAGGCTGGGTTACACCGTTTGGACTGCTGGAAATCCATCCGCGGCATTGCAGCTATCCGAAACATATAATGGAACAATCCATTTGCTCATCACCGACGTGATTATGCCGGAGATGAATGGGCGGGATCTGGCCTCGCAAATGGCCATGAGCCGGCCCGGACTCAAAATTTTATACATGTCGGGCTATACGGCTGATGTGATTGCCCATAAAGGGGTGATCGATGAAGGCGTTCAATTCATCCAGAAACCGTTTTCGATGCAGGAATTAGCGATCAAAGTGCGCAAAGCGATAGGGCCGAGATAGGCATATTGACCCGGTATAGGGCAAGAGTGCACAATGCTTGCCAAAAAATACAGCATTGTCAGGCGTCCTGAAAGCTTCACCATTGTTTTGTCATGTTATACTTATGAAAGATAACCGGGTTGCGGCGAAATATATAACCTTTTAATAAGGAGGTCACGGTCAATCATAAAGATCAAATTCCGGATAATGCTTTTTGGCACATTCCGGGCAGATGCTGTGGCTGAAGTGTGCATCCGAATGCGCACTGATATAGGATTCGATCTGGCTCCAGTAGCCTTTGTCATCTCTGACCTGTTTGCAGTGAGAGCAGATGGGCAGCAGGCCGCTTAAGGTTTTGATTTCAGCCAGGGCTTTTTTTAACTCAACGATGAGGAGGTCCCGGACCCGCTCCGCGCGCAAAATCCGCACCATGGAGTTGACCCGGGAGAGCAGTTCCCGGTTGGACAAAGGCCGGGCAATATAACCGTCCGCCCCGGAATCCAGGCCATCGGCCTGTTGATCGGATTTTACCCGGGCACCGGAAGTCAGCAGCACGTAAATCCCTTTCAGTTTCGGGTCATCCTTGATCCGGCGGCACAGATCCGGCCCTTCCGCATCCGGCATGACCACATCCAGTAAAATCAGGTCCGGGATGATGGTTTTGACTGCTTCCATGGCTTTTTTGCCGGAATCCGCCGTGTAGGTCTGATACCCCGCTTTTTTGATCACCCGGGCGGTGGCAAAAAGTATCTCCGGATCATCATCTGCCACCAGGATTTTGATGTCTTGGTTGGTGGGTTCCGGGTTGATTTGGTCGGGGTCAATGATATTGATATCCATTTTTGTTTTTCCGCCACGTTTTTTTCGTCGTTTGTTGAAATTTATGCCACAACATCGGCCTTTGGCAGGGTAAAGTGAAATGCCGCGCCCCGGCCCGGCGGACTCTCCACCCAGATTTGCCCCTTGTGCGCTTCAATGATTTTACGGGAGATGAGCATGCCAAGCCCCGTGCTTTTTTCGCCCCCGGATTTTTTGATGCTGGTTTTTTCAAAGGGCTTGAAAATTTTTTCCATTTCATCTGCCGGAATGCCTTTTCCTTCATCCTGAACCGAAAAGGAGATCCATTGCGGATCAGTTGAAAGGGTAATGGTGACCCGTGTTGCCGGGGGCGTGTGCTCAATGGCGTTGGAGACCAGGTTGGTAATAACCTGTTCGATCTTTGACGCGTCCATAAGAATCAGGGGAATATTTTCATGGCAGCGGACTTCCAGGTCGATCCCTTTTTTCATTGCCTGAAGATGATTCAGTTCAAGGCTTTGCTGCAGAACCTGAAACAGGCTTGCCCGGGCAGGATCCAGGTCAAACTTTCCGGCTTCAATGGCGCTGACATCTAAAAAATCATCCACCAGCCGTTTCATGAACGTGGAAGATGCGTTGATGGTCCGGAGGAACTGCATCTGTTCAGGGTCCAGGGTTTCTGCTTCATCAATCAGAAATTCGGAATAGGACATGACCAGCCCGATGGGTTTTCGCAAGTCATGGGCCGCCATGCCCAAAAACTGGTTTTTTTCCCGGTTCAGCCTTTCCAGCTGCGCGTTTTTTTGATGAAGCTGGCGGGTCAGGTTGTTTAATTCCTGGTTTAAGCTCAGCACTTCTTTACGCATGCTTTCAATTTGATCCGTATCCAGGCGGCCGAACACCAGCACATGGTTTTCTGCCGGCACGAAAGAAAAATAAAAACTCTGGGGCATGCCGGAAGCGGTATTGATGCTTAGCAAATGCTCTTTTCCGCCATCGTCAGTCAACGATTTCAGTCTAAATTTACCGCTGAAATCCAACACCAGATCGTCAAACCTGGCAGTGCGTAAAGAGGTTGGGGCAATGGTTTTGGCAAATTGATTGGCATCCAGAATGCGCCCTTCGCTCGACAGAAGAAAAAACAGGATTGGCGCTGTTTTTTCCATGTAGTCACTGATTTTGTGGTGGTTTTTTGCATCTGCCGTCATGTCAGGCCTCCATATCAGAAGTTTGCGATCATTTTTTCCAGGTCATCCATGGAGGTAATCAAATCCGTATTTTTGAACTTTTTGATGATGTTCGCGCCGCCCCAACGGAAGGCTTGTCCGCCCACCAGCAGATTTATGTCGGGAAAATTACTTTTCAGAATTTCGATAGAGCGCTTGAGGGGCCCTATGTTGGACATGATGCTCAAAGAAAGCCCGACCACATCCGGCTGAACATCCTCAATGTATTGGGCCATATCTTCAGGAGGGGTGTTGGCTCCCAGAAAATGACCGTCCCAGCCGTTGAGCTCGAACAAATCCGCCACCATTTTCCCGCCGATCTGGTGAAATTCATTGGCACTGCAGGAGATCACTGCTTTTTTCCCGATCCGGTCCGTGGCAAAAACAGCAGGATAGACAAGGTTTAACAAACTTTCGGTGACAGATGTAGCCAGATGCTCGTTGGCAACGGTGATGCGGTTGTTTTCCCAAAGATCACCGATTTCATACATACTGCGCTGAAACAGGTCGGAATAAAGGATTTTGACAGCAATCCCGCCGTCTAAAAGCCTTTGGGTAATATCGCGACATTCAGCCCGACGGCCGGCGAGCAGCGCGTTAAAATAATCCTGATATAATTTTTCATCTATCACGATACAGTCCTTTTTTTTGCTTTTTCAATGACCTGATTGACGGCAACGACCCATTCTTCTGAAAACCGGCCCGGATCTGTCAGCCAATCACAAATAGCATCAACTGCGCCTGCAATGCCGCTGTGTTCATCCGCCACTGCCGAGACAATTAAGGAGCCGGTATTTTTATATTGTTCTGCAAGCTTGATTTCCGCCATGTCGTCAAATTCACGGGAAAGAATCGCAAACTCCTTGTCAGAAATAGATTGCCTCCTTTTTTCCGCAAGCATGTCAGCGGCCTCGAGCAGTCTATCATAGGTTGGTTTGTTTTCGGGAGCTTCTTTTATGAGCTCCTCGTGCAGTAATTGAATGGTTCTTTCAAGCATAATAGACGGCATGCCCCGGGTGGCCAGCAGCCGGACAAGCCAGTTCATTTGTTGTTCTATGCTTTCAAGATTAAGATGGGTCAGGGTGACCAGCCAGGAGGTATCGCTGTCGGAAAAGCGTTTGCCACGTTCTCCATACCGCGCTTGATAATAAGGAAACATGGCCCATGCCCGGTTGCTGGCTGTCAACGCGGCGGTAATTTCCCGTTCATCCTCCGGAATGGGATGATTTCCGGCTTCCGGGTTGATTCGGGTCACATGAAAGGATTTTTTCTGTTTTTCCATGGGAAACAAGGCGCTGTATAGCTTTTCAAGACCGGAAAAAGCCTCGTGGGCAGCAGCGATGATCGGATCATGAAGATCAGCATCTTGCAGCGCGGCCGCCATTGTTTCTCTGAACTGCCGCCACTTCTCCGACACTTGTTCTCCATAACTGGCATAATAACGGGATCCGGGCAAGCCTTCCAGATGAAATGTTGCGGTAATATCCGGCTGGTGCATGCGGTTGCCGAGGGTCGACCCTTCAAACACATAAAGGTAACCAAGTAATGTCAGTGGGTTTTCAATGGACCGGATCCGGATCTTTTCCGTCATGGCCAGAGCGGCTTCAATGGCCGGCATGTAATCCGGTTCAATCCTTGGCTTGAAAAATTCAAGGTCTTCCGCCAGAAGAGGGAGTTTTCTCAGGCTTTCATTCCAGACAGCCGCCACTTGTTCGCAGTCAGCTTCCGCCAGTGCACGTTCCAGCACGCCGTGAATGACGGCAAGACCCTTGAGCTGGTTTACATAGCATTCCAAAGGAAGCTTATGTTCCGCCAGTGCCTTGAAGTATGGGTAGGATTCCAGCCTTTTGTGATCTGGCGTGGTTTCCGTTTTGAGCTTTTTCATGATATCCATACCCTTACCTCCGGTTTCTTTTTTTTGGTTTGGCGCTTAATCTGCTGAATACGGAGCACAGAGATAGCGGATTTCCCTCAGAGCATCAAAACTCAATATGCCTTTTCTGGTCATGGGCCAGGTGTTTCTCAATTTTATCGAAAACGTCTCAAAAGTCGTTACTCGGCATCTCCATACAGGTTCATATCCGGATAATACTTTTTCGCACATTCAGGGCAGATGCCATGGCTGAATTGCGTATCAGAATGTTTATGAATATATGATTCGATTTTACTCCAATCCCCCTTGTCATCACGGATATTTTTGCAATGGGAGCAAATGGGCAATAACTTGCTTAATGTTTTGACCTCGCCGAGGGCTTTTTCAAGATCCGAAATCAGCTTATCCCGTTGTTCCTCGGCCTGCTTGCGGGCGGTGATGTCGCGGGTGATGCCGATAAACCCGGAGATCAAACCGTCTTCATCCCGAATAAAAGAAGTCGTTATTTCAACCCAGAGTGTACCGCCGTCTTTTCGAATATGCTCAAGCTCAAGGGATAGCGTGACATCCGTTGCGCCCCTGACTTCTCCGTCTCTGGCCATGGCTTTTGTTATCACCTGAGCTACCTTCGCGTATGATTCAGGCGTCAACGTATTTTTTAAAGGCACCTGCACCGCTTCCTCGGGCGTGTATCCCAGCAATTTCTCAACAGAGGGGCTGACATAGGTGAACCGTTGTTTCAGGTTCATCGTCCAGATAATATCGGATACATTGTCGGCAAGAAGCCGGTATTGCCTCTCACTTTCCCGCAACGCCGCAGTCCGAAACGTCACCTGTTTTCGCAAGGACCACGACCACAAGAAAAACCCGAAAACGACCAATAGCAGAGGGACGGCGACCATGGCGACATACCGGAAAACAGTGAGAAAATTGGGAGTTGAATCCGCATAGACCCCCAGCCATTTCTCGGAGATGCGCCGGTATTCGCCGTTTTCATCGATCACTTTAAGCCCTTCTCCAAGCTGCGCCAGAAGGGCCTTATTCTGATTTTGTGGAACCGCGTAACTGTATTCAGGGGAAAGAAACGGATGCCGGCCGGCGATTAAGTTGTCCCAGCCATTTTTTTTGATCCAGTACAGGGCGGACACCCTGGCCACAAGGGCACAATCGTGCTTTCCTTCCGACAATTCACGCAGGGCATCCTCCTGGGAATCGACGACTGTAACCTGATCGCCAAGCCCGTTTTCGATCGCAAAATCGTGCATAATGTCGCCCTTCTGCACCACGATGCGTTTCCCGGCCAATTCGGAAACAGTGGCCGGTGAAAGGCCTTCGCCTTTGCGCACAACGCTGACGCAATCATTTACCGTATGCGGTGGTGTAAAGTCGAATGTCAAATCGCGTTCAGGTGAGTAGAACAGGCCTTGCAATGCATCAATTTCGCCCCGCGCCAATGCATCCCGAATTTCCGACCAGGGGCCAAGGCGAATCTTGATGTCGAGGTCCACCGCCCGGGCAATGGCTCGTGTGAGATCCACATTGTACCCGGCAGGGCGTCCATCCTCATCAAGATATTCATAAGGTGGATAGTTCTGATCTCCCCCGATGATGATACGTCGATGCGTCGGCAGTTCCAGAGCGGCGAACCATTTTGCGTGGAGATGACTATAAGTCCCGTCAGCCATGACCAGGGCGAGACCTTCGTTTAACAGCGCCAGCGTCTCCCGGTCGCCTTCCCGGACCGCAAAGCAGAAATCCTGGCGGAATCCTTCGATGGGCTGGTTCACGACGACTAAATTCGTAAGGTCTTTTTCCTGTATGAGCCGAAGCGCGACAAGCCGCTGAATAACGACGGCGTCAAAGCGGCCCTCGGAAAGATCATGCAACGCCTCATCAAATGTGAGTGTCGTATGAATTTCAAACCCGCGGTCTTCCCGTCGCAGAAACTCCTCGGCATTATCGCCTTGCATGACAGCAACCTGCCGCCCTCTAAGATCGCCTAAATCCCGGATATCGGTTGTACCCGCCCGAACCACGATGGCACCATGAATGGACATATAGGGAAACGTAAAGTCATAAACAGATTCCCGTTCCGGCGTTCGACCCACTAAGGGGAGGGCGTCAATCTCGCCCTTTTCAAGCCAGTTCCGGACCTGTGTCCAGGGTCCGGTGCGGAAAGAGACATCACGTCCCATGGCACCGAGCGCAGCACGGAGCAGTTCGACTGAAAAGCCGGTTGCGCGGCCATCTCTATCGACAGTGCAAAAAGGCGGATAATCGATTTCGGAGCCTGCGCGAACGGACGGTTTTGACAATGGGTTAATTTCGTCCGCACTGGTGTTAGTCCCTACAGTCCCAAGGACAACTATCGTGATCAGCATGAAAAACACCCTTACGATCACACGGCAGGGCTTTGACCGATATTTATAGAAGGTATTCATAATTTGTTGTTCTATCTTAGATTTTAAGGATAATTCATGGATCCTTTACAAGACAGACTTCAAGTTATTCAGATATATTAAATTGCAGGAATTATGAGATAAAAGAAAGTATTTGACGTGAACAGAAGCCCCCTTGTCCTCAGGAGATGTTTACAATCTGCATGTTCTTAAATATCATGAAAGATAAGAATATGAAAGGTATTCTTTGCGAAGCAGGGGTTGCTGAGAAATCCAGTTTACGTTTTTATTGTAACGATACAAATAAAAAGAAAGAGGCAGCTATCCGGTTAAAAGGGGAAGCACTATATGTTGAGGTGGCCTTCATAGGGTCAGAGCCCCGGATTAACGTCTTTTCTGTTTGAATATCTCAAATTCTCTCGGCTTTGGCATCATCATTAGGACCAGTGTGGTTCGTGACGATTTCAGGAACTTCAAATTCAATTTTGCCATTTTGCCAAACAGGTATTTTATAATTATTTTTTCTTGCGTCCTCAGCTACTTTTGCTGCCGCACGTTGAATCGCTTTTAGTCCCAGAATTGAGTATTTGCTATATTTCTTCATTAATTATTTCCTGATTCTTCTATAATGACCGGTATTTTCCCGGATGTATCAAAGATAGTCCAGGAATCAGCCAATCCTTTATAAATATGTTGAAAATTTTCCCAGCTCCGATTTTGGCAGGTGGTCCATGGAAAAAAATCCCTGATATAAATACATTTGTATCGAGGACAATTTTCACTTTTTGCCTCGAACTTTTAATATGGCATCCTTGATGTCCGATTTTTTTATTCCGGCTTTCCTGGCTTTTTTTCTGGCTGTAGCAATTAAATCATCAAATTCATCAATTGCCGGTGGGGTTATATTTTTCAAAATAACAACATCCTTTTCGCCAAGCACAACGAATTGAGCACCTTCTTTCAAATTAAGCTGCTTCCGGATGTTTTCAGGTATAACTACCTGACCTTTGGACGACATTTTTGTTGTTGATACGTTAGCCATAATGAAATCTCCATTAAAATTTTTATCTTACAGGTAAGATTTTAAGAAACTTTTTTACAAAATGCAAGGCAGATAATATTCATTGAGAAACATAGAAGTTTCAGTATCGCGGTAATTTTCTGGAACGAGTGAATATCGATACTATCTTGCCTCAAAATTTCCAGCCACGAGTAAGCATAATAAAAAGAAGTACTGTGTTGCGTAAAATCAAAAATTTGGCAGGATCCTTTCATAGAAGCCTCCTACATCCTGTATTTTTGATTTTGAATGGATAACTGGATCAAACTCCGAACCAAGGTTAATGAGTATTAATGTGAATTAGCTACGATCAAATCTGACAATTGCCGCCTGAAAACAGGTAATCTCTTTGGCCTTTGTTTCTATGGCAAACTGCTCGCACCGGGCCACAGGCGTTAGGTTACCCACCGTAAAACAGACGCCCTTTTTGCAGGTGCCGCAGCCCGCGCACTCATCGGTGACCTCCATATGAACGCCGGGCATGCCAGATACTTTACAGAAAATTCTTTGACTTATGTCAAGCGGGCTGACATTTTTTATTTACTTATAACATAAGCCAACGATTGGACAAAGGAGCTAGATATGACAGAAAATGTGGTAATTACCCTGGCATGCGGGACGAATAACCCCAATCGGGCCACACGGGCGGTCCACCTGGCCACCGTGGCCCACAAGGAGGGCAAGAATGTTACATTGTTTTTGCTTGATGAGGCCGTATACATTGCCAAAGAGGGGCTTGCCCTGCATTTGCGGGCGGCCACGGGGGATGTGGCAGATGATCTGATTGCCTACCTGCAGGCGCATGAAGTGCCGATTCTGGTTTGCACCCCCTGCGCCAATGCGCGCCGGGTGGCGGAAGAAGACTTGATTGAAGGCGCCAGAATGGCCAAAGCCAGTGAATTGATTCATCTGGCCTGTGATGCCGCGGTGATTAGTCTTTGATCCATTTTTTTAATGAAAGGTGGGGTTGTCTTTTAATACCATTTAACTGATTGATTCCGAATGAGGCGTGCGAATAACTAAAGGATTTCTTTATTGAAGGAACAACAACCCCACCATAGCAGCTTAACGGGCGGTAAGCGGGCTTTCAATCTGAGGGCCAAGGTGCTGTTGATTTTTCTGGTGCTTGCGCTTTTGCCGCTTACGATTATCGGATGGTTTTCGCTTCAGACCACGGAAAGCCTGATTGTCAGCATGGTCGCGCGGCAGCTGGAGAATGTGGCGGTGGATAAAGTGGCCCTCCTTGAGCGCTGGTTAGATGAGCGCAAGGCGGATATGAAGGTTATCGCCGGAACATCCCTGGTCCGGTCAATGGATCCAAAAGCCATCCGGCCGTATCTGGAACTCATTCGGAATAAATACGGGGTTTATAAAGATCTTTCAGTGGTTTCCGCAGGCGGGGAGATGGTCTGCAGCACCAGCGGACAGGTGGAAGCCGGGTTTGCAGAGGGGAAAAATCCGTATATTATTAGGGACCGGCTTCATATGTCGAGCATCACGCATGCGCCGGATGCCAATGAATCCATGTTCTTTATTGCCGCGCCGGTCTCCGGTCGGTCCGGGGCGCTTGCCGGCACTGTTTATGGCAGCGTGGGCACCAGCAAGATTATCGTCCACATTCTGAATGTCTCCCTGGGCGATACCGGCGAATGCTATCTGGTGGATAAGGACGGGCGGTTCCTGGTGCACAAGGAGCCGCAGCGGATTTTAACGGAAAATATCTCGCAGTCAGAGAGCTTTAGAAATATTTTTGAAAAGCGGGATCCGGGTAAGCCGTACCTGGATTACCGGGGCATTGAGGTGCTGGGCACATCCATGAAGGTGGCCGGGACAGACTGGTATATCGTGGTGGAGCAGGACCGGGAGGAAGCTTTTCAGAGCGCGGCAACCCTTAAACGCATTGTGTTTTTAACGCTTTTGCTGTTTATCGGCTGTGCTCTGATGCTGACCTGGATGATTTCCTACCATATCATCCGCCCGATTCATAATCTGAGCAAGTATGCGGGAATTATCGGAGAGGCGAAATTTGACAGGGCGAGGTTGCCGATTAATCGGCGGGATGAAATCGGCATGCTCTACCGGTCATTTCAGGATATGTCCGCAAAGCTGCAGAAACGTCAGAATCATCTGGAGCAGAAGGTGGATTTGAAGGATGCAGAACTCAAGGAAACCGATCTGATCCTGAAAAAAACCAAGCTGATTGCCGAGCGCTCGGAAAAATTTGCGGCCATCGGGCGGATGGGGGCGGCTGTCGCCCATGAGATAAGAACCCCGCTCACCTCCCTTAAGCTGTTCATGGAGTCAATTGAGGCGGAGATTGACATATCGCCGGAGGATGCGGAAGATTTTCAGATTGCCATGAAGCAGATCAGCCGGATTGAGGCCACCATCAACCGGTTTCTTGACTTTACCAAACCCCAGGACCTTGTTTTCTCGGAAATTTCGCTGGCCGCGCTGGTGGAAGATGTGCTGATCATGGTGCGCCCCATGATTAAGCGCCAGGAATGCAGCCTTGATATCCAAATGGAAGAGGCGCTGCCGCCGATCCATGGGGATAGAAAGCTTTTGGCTGAAGCCCTGGTCAACCTTTTTGTCAATGCGCTGGAGGCGATGGAGTCCGGCGGGCGTCTATCCATCACGGGGGCAAAGGATAACTTTACCCTGAGTGACGGCACAGCGCCCTGCGTGAGAGTTGATATCCGGGATACCGGCCACGGCATTTCAGAAGAGCAAATCGATAATCTGTTTGAGCCGTTTTTTACGACCAAGGCCGCCGGTACCGGCCTGGGCCTGCCGCTTGTGTTCAATACGATTGAAAATCATGGCGGCGTCATCCGGGTCAAAAGCCGTCTCCAATACGGCACGACCTTCTCTGTCTATTTGCCTTTAACCAGCCATCAACCGTTATGTGAAGCCAATGGAAAAAATCCTGCTGATTGATGATGATGAAGGGCTTATCCATTTTTTAAGCCGTTTTTTCGAGCGAAAAGGCTATGGGGTAACCGCCTGCGCAGACGGGCCCAGCGCGATTGAAAAAATCGGTGCGGAAAGCTTTGATTTGATCCTGCTCGACTATAAGATGCCGGAGCTAAACGGCCTGGACACCCTCAGCGCCATCAAGGGCGTGGAGGTAAAAACGCCCGTTATCCTTATGACCGCATATGGCACGACTGAGCTGGCGATTGAGGCCATGAAACGGGGTGCCTATGATTATCTTGTCAAGCCGTTTGAACGAAAGGATTTAAGCCGGATTGTCAATGAGGCCCTTCAGGTGAACCGGCAGATGAAGGAAGTCGTCCGGCTGCCGGCCGCATCGGCGCCAGCTGAAGACACCGACACCACCCCGGCCGGCACCCTGCAGATCATCGGCAACAGCCGGAAAATGCAGGAGATTTATAAACGGATCGGCCAGGTCGCGGAAAAAGACGTGCCGGTCTTGATCACCGGGGACAGCGGCACCGGCAAGGAGCTGGTGGCCAAGGCCATTTATCACCACAGCCGCCGAAAAGACAGGCCGTTTATGGCCCTTAATTGCGCCGCCATCCCGGAATCCCTTTTTGAAAGCGAGCTCTTCGGCCATGAGAGGGGCGCTTTTACCGGCGCGGACCGGACCTATATCGGCAAAATCGAAAGATGCCACGGCGGCACCCTGTTTCTGGATGAAATCGGCGAGATGCCGACCGCCCTGCAGGCAAAGCTCCTGCGGGTGCTTCAGGAAAGCGAAATCGAAAGGCTGGGCTCCACCCAAACCGTCAAAGTCGATGTCCGGATTATTGCCGCCACCAACAAGGACCTGGAAAAGGCGGTGGAGGCCGGCACTTTCAGAAACGACCTGTACTGGCGGTTAAATGTGATATCTCTGCATCTGCCGCCGCTTATAGAGCGCAGCGAAGATATTCCGGCGCTGGTGGATTATTTTCTAAAGCGGTTTGCCGCGGAATATGACCGGGCGGTTTGCCATATGGGCGAATCCGCGATGAATAAGATCCTTGCCTATTCCTGGCCCGGCAATGTCCGCGAGCTTGAAAACTGCATCCGCCGCGCTGTGCTGCTAAGCTCCGGCGATGTGGTGGCCGAGGGCAGTCTCATGATACCCCGGGCCGGGGCGTCCTGTCCGGCTTCTGCGGCGCGGCATGAGCAGTTGATTGATGAGCTGAAAAATAAACTGGAAGAAATTGTTCCGGAAATCCTCAGCCTTTCCGTCCCGGACGTGCATGCCAGTATCATCGAAATCGTTGAGGAAACCCTTATTAACAAAGCGCTTGCAAAATGCGACAACAACCAGGTGCAGGCGGCAAAAATGCTAGGCATAAGCCGCAACACGCTGCGGCATCGCTTAAAAAAGCAATCGGACCGGCAGTCAGTGGACGCCGCCCCGGACCCACGGTAAATTTGTTCTATCTATTTTTCAGGCGGGCACGGTGGCCCGCCCTACGCGACAATGCCGCCATTTTGTAGGGTCGGCCACCGTGCCGACCTTACATGCGAACAACCCCATGGCTATGGGGTTGTTCGCCAGAACAAATTCACCGCCGCCCCGGACCTGAAAACCGATTCCGGCACGGATGACTGAGCGGCTGTGCGCAAAACCGGGCATAGCTGTTCAAATTTTAAACATCCTTCCGGATTCCCCCTTATTCCCCGAAACAGGGCATTTCCCGGTTGATTGTGTTTCGCCTGAAGGTTTGCGGCTGACTTCATTCCCACCATACCCCCGGTTTCGGCCAAGCTCCCCCATTTCCGCAGAGTAAAAAATTTTCTATTTATTTTAATAGCTTATAAAAAAATTTGGGCTGTGGCCCGGTCCGGCATATTCCCTGCAGTAAAAGCTGGCCAGATACCGGCAGGCTGTTTTCGATGCTGCCGCCAATTGAAGGCCATGTATGGACCGGCCTTTTAAATTCTCTTAAGAATAGGAGGTTGTCTCATGTTTAGGGATCAAATAAATGATATTTCCGGCTTCACCGTCCGGGATCTGTTGGCAAGCAGCGCTGACATGAGCGATGAAGGGCTTCAGATATGTGAAAGAATCAAAGAGATCATGATGATGTGCGACAGAGAGGATCCGGTTTATGAACAGATCAGCAGCTTCAGCATTGCCCTCTACACGTTAGGCTATTTTGACTGTCCGGACCTGATGTCTTTCCAGGATGTGGACGCCCAGGAGGCTGCCGCGATCCTGAAAGAACATTTTACGCCCGTAAATACCGAAGATGTGCCATGGGACTACAATATCACCCAGTCTGATGAAAAATATCTTCTGGTTTTCGGCGATACCTTATTTCCCCTTCATTTTGCGGTCCTCACCGATTTTCGCAGCGAACGGCCCTATTTTTCCAAGCTCCCGCTTTTCGGCAGCGGTTTTGACAGCCTGCCCGAGCTGCTGGAGGAGTTTTCCGGTTATGACGGTATCAATTCTTATGATGTGCACTACTTCAGAATGAACCAGGAAAAGGCGCCATCCGCAGCCATCCGGCAAGGGCGGATCTATATCGTAAGAGATTAGCCGCTGTCTTCATTGCCGGCCTGCCGGCAAGGACCTTCTAAGTTTATTTTCCGGTGAAACAGCTATTGCTTTACAGGATTGTTTTATTCTTTTTTTCAAATAATTTGTTAACTATCAAGGAGGCGCATGAATGTCTGTTATTGAAGAGGTAATTGAGAAAGTCAAGCACACAGATCCCAGCCAGAATGAATTCCACCAGGCGGTTGTCGAGGTGCTGGAAACCCTGGCGCCCACCGTGGAAAAACATCCGGAATTTGTTAAGGCCGGCATATACGAAAGGATCGTTGAGCCGGAACGGGCCGTCCTTTTCCGGGTGCCATGGGTGGATGATAAGGGCAACGTACAGGTCAACCGCGGCTTCCGGGTGCAGTTCAACAACGCCATCGGGCCTTTTAAGGGCGGCATCCGCTTCCACCCCTCGGTCAATTTGAGTATCATTAAGTTTCTGGGGTTTGAGCAGGTGTTTAAGAATTCCCTGACCACGCTGCCCATGGGCGGCGGAAAAGGCGGATCGGATTTTGATCCAAAGGGCAAATCTGACGGGGAAGTGATGCGCTTCTGCCAGGCATTCATGCGGGAACTCTACCGCCATATCGGGCCGGAAACCGACGTGCCGGCAGGCGATATCGGCGTGGGCGCGCGTGAAGTGGGCTATATGTTCGGCTATTACAAAAAAATCAAAAATGAGCATACCGGGGTTTTAACCGGAAAAGGCCTGGATTATGGCGGCAGCCTGATCCGGCCCGAGGCCACCGGCTACGGCACAGTCTATTTTGCGGCCGAGATGCTGGCCACCCGGGGGCTGGATTTTAAGGGCAAAACCGTGGCGGTCAGCGGCGCCGGCAATGTGGCCCAGTTTGCCATTGAAAAGGTCAACCAGATGGGCGGGCGCGCTATTTCCGCCTGTGACTCGGGCGCCACGGTGATTGATGAACAGGGAATTGACGATGACAAGTGCTGTTACCTGATGGAGCTCAAAAATATTCATCGCGGCCGGGTCAATGAATATGCGGAGAAATATAAGACCGTCTGTTTTGAGGGCAAAAACGTCTGGGACGTGATCCGGGAGCAGGGAATAAAAGTCGATATTGCGCTGCCCTGCGCCACCCAGAATGAGATCGATGCCGAGAATGCGGCGGCGCTGGTTAAAAACGGCTGCATCTGTGTGGCCGAAGGCGCCAACATGCCGTCTTCACCGGAGGCAGTGAAAATTTTTCAGGACAACAACCTCCTGTACGGCCCCGGCAAAGCGGCGAATGCCGGCGGCGTGGCCACATCCGGTTTGGAGATGAGCCAGAACAGCCAAAAGCTCTCCTGGACGCGGGAAGAAGTGGACAGCCGGCTCCTGCTTATCATGAAAAGCATCCATCAGTCATGCCTGGATGCGGCCGAGGCCTACGGCCGGAAAGGCGATTATGTGGTGGGGGCCAATATCGCGGGATTTACCAAGGTCGCCAATACCATGCTGGCATACGGCGTTGTCTGATCGAACATGTTGGGCTTCTAAGGAACTTAACGGGTTTTAGGTTTTGGGTGTTAGGTATTAGGTGTAAAATTAAAGGTTTCAGGTTTCAGTGTTCAGTGTTCAGGCTTGCAAAAATTTTGGCTCGCTCGTGTAATATTTCCTGAAACCTGAAACCTGACATCTGAAACCTATTATTCGTATTTTCCCTCAGTGCTTATACCCGGCAGCAAAAGTTACTTTTATGGTCGGTCCCGGGCGCACGGCCCGGGGGGAATACATTCAAAAAACCAAACAATAGTATAAACTGATTTTTTGCGAAGCCGTCAACCGGTCCCGCCGGGTGGGTTTGACAGGTAGCAGATCACCTGCTGGGCCGAGATATCCGAGGCCAGCATAAGCCCGTATTCGCTGATATCCGCGATTTTGACAACATCACGCAGGTGGCGCGCTGCCGGAAGCATGCCCTCGAGTTCGTTCGGCAGGGATTGCAGCCAATCCGTTTTAAACACCACGCCGGCACTTTCCGGATAGATCGCCATATAGAAGATACCGGTTTCGATTAAATCATGGAAAAAATGGGTGCCAAAGGATAAATCCGGTATCATGTTGCCCATCTGATGGCTGATTTCGGCAATCACCGCGATATTGTTGATTTCCGAGAATTTTACCGGTATCCCCATTTCCGGGCTTTGGGTGCCCCACCGGCCCGGGCCCATGAGCAGCGTCGGGGTCTTATCCCTTGTTTTCAGAAACCGGTTCAGCTTGCCCACCAGCCTTGCCACGGCGAATTTCTCCGGCGGCGCGAGCTCGGCATATGCCTGCGGAGAGACGAAAATGAGTTTAGAAATCGGCTGTACAAGATTGCCCCCCATAAAATTGCCTTCAATCCGGATAACCGTCTGCTCGTCGCCGATTTTTTCGGGCATTGCGGCTTTATCAAAATTTCCGATTGTCTGAAATGGCCGGCATTGCAGCAGATTGATGCGAAGCTCCCCGGCCTTGCCAAAGTTAAGCGTAAATTCCGTCTCCACCGGATTTTGATAGGCCGATTCAAGCTTTGCCAGAATGTCGCCCATCAGGCGGATGAAGGGGGTTTTTTCAAGAAAGGGATCAAAGGTTAATATCCAGTACTCTTTGCCGGGCCGTCCCATCTGCCGCATCTGCTCGGCGGCCGCCGAATCCCGAACGCCCACCAGATCCATGTGGGCGATCAGATTGTTTTCGATCAGCTCTTTGAGGTGGAGGGTTTCGAATTGATTTTCCTCAAGGTTCAGTAAATCCACCCGGTGCTGGGAAAATTTCCGGATATCCATGATGCCGGCCAGGGGTTTGGTCAGGGGGTTGTCCATGGCAATAATCCGCGGATAATCGTTTTCCACCCGGTTGACCGCCCGCGTTCCCATCCCCAGTACGAGGCGGACCATGCCCGCCTTTGCGTCCATCCCCTTCTGCCAGATAAACGGGTTGCGGGATAGCCCCACGCCGGCCAGCTCAGGGAAGAAGTAGTGCTTGTGATAGCTCCCGGACACCCGCTGAACCAGAAGCGCCATTTGTTCATCGCTTTCCTCAAGGCCCCTTTGACGCCTGTAGGCCAGGGCGTCCCGGCTCATGGTGCTGGCGTAGACCTGCCGCACCGCATTTATGAATTCCTCGTATCGTTTTTCCGGCGGCCCCTGATTGACGCAGAAAAAGCTGTCATATTTACCGGCAAATGCATTGCCGTAGGCATCTTCCAGCAGGCTGCTGGAGCGCACAATGATCGGGGACTGGCCGAAATACTCGAGCAGCAGCTGAAACTTTTCAGTGATCTCTTCGGCAAAAATTCCGCCAAGCATTTTGTTTTTCAGTTCAGCCGCTTTGGCAAAATAGCCCTCGCTGGTTTTATGCGCCATAAACAGCTTCCACCAGCCGTTTTGGACAATATAGGAATAGAAAACATCCGAGCCGATATAGAAAGAATCATGGGGTTCAAGGACTGCCTGCCAGTCAAGGGCCGCATCCTGCATCAGGATCTTGCGGGAAAGCAGCATGCCCACCGATTTGCCGCCGATAAAGCCCGTGCCGATAAGGCGCTCCTTAATTTGAAGAAGATCCTCCAGGCACATAAACTGCCTGATCAGGGAAAGTATCTGTTTATTGCGGGAGAGCATGAGGCGGCTCAGCTGATCCACCATATCGGTTTTTTCCTCTGCTCCTGCCCCGGATGCCACCAGTTCCCTGGCCTCTATGAACAGGCGGTCCCAATAATCCAGATGCCGGCGGGCGGAGGCCTCATTACTTCTTGAAAGATCCGAGAACAGCCGGGTAGCCTCAACGCTGTTGATGACCGGCACCAGATGGTCTTCTTCCATGATGTGGGGGAAAAACATGGTCGGGGAATAGCGGTGCTTGACCTTGACCGGATGGATGCACATCTGTCCCTCGTATTTATAGACATCGATAAGCACCTGGGTGATTTCCCGGATCCGGGCGATGGCCTTGAAGGAATGCCGGTGGCGGCGGATGGCAAAGTAGGCAATGGTGTTTAGTTCAAACAGATAGGGGCAGGTAATGAAAAAGAAATCGCCGATCATCAGATCCGTTGCCCATACATGCAGCAGTTCGGACAGGGAGTCAAAAACATAACAGACATCGCGTCCCTCGCGGGTAATGATGCTGTGGACGTCTGCGGAAAACGATTCAAATCCGCTCTCAAGCGGCAGGTGGTATACGGATATGTTCTCCCCTTCTTCAAGAAGCGGTGCGTGGCGGGCAAACCGCATATAGACGACCCGGTCCCCCCTTTCGGACGCGCTGTTGACAAAAGGCGTGACCAGGCGTTTGTAATCGTCGATTTCATCCACCTGCCAGACAACGTTATCGCCTCTGCGCAGGTGGTCGATAATTTTGTCCAGGCTGCGCCAGCCGGTGCTGACATGGGTTTGATAGGCCATTTAGACGGCTTTCATCCAATTGAGCATGTAGGGCCAGGTGATGGCCGGCGCATGTCTGCCGATAATCAGGTCGATATGTCCCCAGTGCAGGCCGGGCTTTTCCTCGCCGAATATTTTGAAGGTTTTGTCCTCGGCAGCGGCTTTTTCATAGGCCGCTATGACCGCATCCTCAGGGACTCCACAGTCCCGGTCGCCGTTCACGAAAAGAATGGGCGCGGTGAGCTGCGAAATGTTTTCTTCAAAATCGATTCGGCCGTCA
Organism: Desulfobacterales bacterium; assembly: GCA_034520365.1. Classification (NCBI taxonomy): domain Bacteria; kingdom Pseudomonadati; phylum Thermodesulfobacteriota; class Desulfobacteria; order Desulfobacterales; species Desulfobacterales bacterium. The sequence continues at coordinate 728,040 of JAXHNP010000003.1, read as the reverse complement.
CTGCTGATAAATTTTTTCCGGGCCCCCCATTTGAAAAAGAATTTAATCACATTAAAGCTGGTGCGGTCAAACCCCTTGGTGACCCGTTCATGAAGGATATCGCGCTCAATGCTGCCCGGATGCCAGATCTGGAGCGGCAGCCGGTACCATTTATGGTCTAAGAGCCCCAGGCCCATTGAGGCAAGCACCCCGATATAGTCGATGTAGAAGACTTCCGGCTGAAGTTTTCTGAAGGGATAGAATTTACCCAGGGTCACGCCGGTATGGGCAATTGTTTGCAGCAGCCGGTTGCCCCGGGCCATGGAATAGGGGCCGCCGATGGAAATAATGCCGGCCAGTTGATCATTGAATCGGGAGCCAATGCAGTAGGCGATGGAGCCGCCCAGGCTGTGGCCGATGTAGAAGAGTTTTTTACCCCCGGTTATGTGGCTGATGGATTTGAAAAAGGCCGGCATGTCGTAGAACAGGTAGTTTTCAAACTCGAGCGGATAATCACTGCCGTTGGCCCGGCTTAGCCCATGGCCGCGGAGCTCAATGTTAAAGGTTTCGAATCCATTAGCAATCAGATAGTTCTCAAAACTTCGGCGGGAGAGCGTCCATGTGTAGCGATTCTGACCCAGCCCATGCACCAGCATGACCGGCGCCACCGGATCCTGATTCACCGGGGATTTGCGGGTCATCACCAGGTTCATTCCGTCTTCGGTGGTTACCGCATGCAGGGAGCGGTAATAGGTAACGGTTTCATCCCCGTTGATAATATTTGTGCAGAGCTGGGCGTTTTTCATATAGAGATATCTAATCCCTGATAATTTGCTCAAGCATCTGAGCGGCCTTTTCATTTTCCGCGGCGGTTTTCAGGGAAATGCGGATGAATCTGTCTGAAAGGCCGCGGAAATTGCTGCAGTCCCGGATAAGAAAGCGATGCCGGGCCATTTCCGTGCAAACCGTCTCAGCCGTCATATTTTCTAGTTCACCAAGAAAAAATCCGGTTTCTGAGGGATAGAACCGAATCCCCGGCACATCTTTAAAAGCCGTCATAAAGCGTTTCTTTTCTTGAGCGACAAAATCCCGGGCAGATTCGATAAAGCGCCGCACCCTGTCGGGTTGGGTAAGCAGGTAACAGATGGCCTCCTGGGCCAGGCTGTTGACACTCCAGGGCATGGCATAGGCGGAAAGTTTCTGGATCACCGTTTCCGCGCCGATGAGAAAGCCCACCCGCAGTCCCGGTATCCGGAAGATTTTGGACATGGAAGAAAGGATCATGACATTTTCCAGATCCATACCGACAAGACTTTCCTTATCGCCGTTTAAAACAAAGGGCAGGTAGGATTCATCAATGATAAACCGGGTTTCCGGGTGTTTCCGGCAGATCCATTTCAGTTCGCCGGCGGGCATCAGCCGGCCGGTGGGGTTGTTCGGATTGCAGATAAAAACCGTGTCATAGGCGGATGCCGTTTCATCCAGGGTGCTGATATCCGGCATGAAGTCATCTTCTGCCCGGGTGAAAAGATAGTCCCAGGCCACGGCCTCCATCCGGCAGGCATCCGCATAGTCCGCATAGGTGGGCGCCACAATCAGGGCCTTTTTAGTCTTTAAGGCCCGGGGCAGGTTATAGATGAACTGCGTGGTGCCGTTTCCGCCAAGCACCTGGGCGGGGCGCACCTGGTGCCAATCCGCGGCTGCGGTTTTCATCCGGTCCGCATCCGCCTCCGGCAGGACGAAAATGCTGTCCAGCTGGGCGCTTAAGTGTTCCATCAGGCCGGGGGGCGGGCCGAGCGGATTCATGTTGCTGCTCATGTCAATGATGTCTTCGGGCCGGCATCCCAGTTGCCGGGCCAGAAGATGGATGTTTCCCCCGTGGCCGATAATCATGACAGCCCCGTCGCCAAGCCGGTGCCGCCGAGAGTGGCGGCAAGAAAAAGAAGCGATTCGGTCGCTTCGGTCATGGCCCCCAGCATATCACCGGTGACGCATCCCATGCGGCGGCGGTAGTAGTAGAGTATGCCGAAGACCAAAGCAAAAAAAACGAAAATCAGGAAAATGCCCCGCCAGCCGATAAAAAGGCTGAGCAGCAGGCAAAGCCCCAGCCCCCAGTAATCCGTAAGGTGTATGGGCTTTTCAAACAGATCAAATCCGGTGCCGCCCCCCGGCCGCCCATAGGGTAGCCGGTGGATGGCAAATATCATGGCGGCCCGGGAAAACCCCGGGACCACCAGCAGGATCAGAAACCGCGAATAGGGGGCGTGTGCCGGCAAGGCCGAGATGCCGGCGAATTTAATGGCCAGGGCGCAGATCACGGCGGTCATGCCCATCACGCCGATCCGGCTGTCCTTCATGATGGCAAGAATGCTTTCCCTGTCCCGGTGGCCGAAAAGTCCGTCCGCGCTGTCAGCCAGTCCGTCAACATGCAGGGCGCCGGTCAGAAAAATCAATAAAACAATATCGAGTACCGCGGGCACAAACGTGCCGGGCCATAGCTTGAGGGCGATGGCATCGAATACCGCGAGGATCAGGCCAAGGAGCAGGCCCACGGCCGGGAAAAAGGCGATCATCTCCCTTGGGTAATAGGCGGGCGTTCTGCCCGCCGGCAGGAGGGTAATAAACTGGATGGCCGCACGCAGGTATTCCATCAGTTTTTATCCCGCCCGTCAGATTTTAATCCCGTGGAATTTTTTTTCAAACCGGTCATGCTTCTGTTTTTTCTCCGATTATCGAAATGTCAACCCGGCGCTCTCTGGCCCGGTTATCATGATTGATCACCACCACCTGCTGCCAGGTGCCCAGGTTCAGGCTGCCCCCTCTTACGGGCAGCACAATGGAGGGGCCGAGGATCGCCGCCTGCACATGGCTGTGGCCGTTTCCGTCGTGCCAGGCTTTTTCATGTTCGTAGACGATATCCGGCGGGGCCATCCGGTTAATGGCCTGCCTGAGATCCTCCACCACGCCGGGCTCATGCTCAATTGTGGTGATTGAGCCGGTGGAGCCGATCACCGTGGCATTTACGCTGCCGGTGTCAATCCCGGACTCCCGGATAAGGCGAGTGATTTTATCGCTGATATCGACAATGTCAATTCCTGTTTTAAGTTCCACCCGGATCTGGCCGGTAAAAAGCGAGAGCATAGGCTCCCTCCCTTGTATTCTTGGTTACAATTTTTCGCCCGCAGAGACGCAGAGACGCAAAGGGGGCTTTGATAAAAGCTTTGCGTCCTTAGCAGGCTTTGCGAGATTATAAATAAATAAGCGGCGACGGCGCCTGCTGCAGCGCCACCGTGAATTTCGGAGCGTCTCCGTTAAGCCTTTCCGCCACTACGCCAAGCGCCTTTTCCGGCGTGTTATTGGTTTCACTGATATGGGCGAGAATGACATGGCTCAGGTTTTCATGCATCACATCCATTAAAAGCGTCTTTGAATCCTCATTGGACAGATGCCCGGTCCGGCTTTTGATCCGCTGCTTGATGGGCCAGGGGTAGGGGCCGTCCTCCAGCATGCGGGGGTCGTGATTGGCCTCAAGCACCAGGCAGGCGCAGCCGTTCAGGTGATGCCTAACCATATGCGTGGCAATGCCAAGATCCGTGGCAACGCCGATTTTATGCCCGTTTATTTGAAGCGTGAACCCGGCCGGATCACAGGCGTCATGGGATGTGGAAAAGGGGTGGATGGCGATATCATTAATCTTAAAATCCGTACCGCAGGCAAAATTTTCAATGGTTTGGATGCAGCCCAGCCGGGGAGCGGCTTGGCCCTGGGTTTCGGCGGACATATACACCGGCAGGCCGTATCTTCTGGCGAGCACGCCCACGCCGTGTAAGTGATCATTGTGCTCATGGGAGACGATAATCGCATCCACCTGATCGGGGGCAAGGCCCCGGGCCCTGAACCGGCGTTCAATCTCCACGCCGGAAAACCCGGCGTCAATTAACAGCGTGGTTTGTCCGGATGAGATATAGATGGCGTTTCCCCTGCTGCCGGAAGCCAGCATGCAGATGGAAACGCGGTTGGACGTTGGATCAGGGGCGGCGGAATCGCCGTTAGCGGGGTTGGCCATTTAGACCCCTGTATGGCCGAATCCGCCGGCATTCCGGGCCGAGGCGTCGAGTTCGGTCACCGGGGCGATGCGGGCCTGGCATACCTGGTGGATCACCATCTGGGCGATGCGATCGCCCCGATTAATGGTAAAATCGGATCTGCCGTGGTTGATGAGTGCGATTTTAACCTCCCCCCGGTAATCCGCATCAATGGTGCCGGGGGAATTGATGAGGCCGATGCCGTGCTTCACGGCCAGGCCGCTTCTCGGGCGGATCTGGGCTTCATGGCCGTTCGGCAGGGCGATGGCAAAACCCGTGGGGATCAGCGCAATGTCGCCGGGCGATAGAATCAAAGGCTCAGATACCGCCGCACAGATATCCATGCCGGCGGAATGCGGGGTCATGTACCGGGGCAGCGGAATGTCCGCATCTTCATCCGGCCGGACCCGTTGGCATGGAATCTCTATTGCAGGCGGCATCGCGGATACCTTTTTACTTACTCGGGTTTGGAGCGTTTCTTTTTATCATCTGATTCAGTTTTATCATCTGAGCCGGATTTGTTGTCCGATGTCATCAGCGCCTTTCGGCTCAGCTTGATCCGTCCTTCGGGCGTGATGTCGATCACCTTGACCTTAATGGTATCCCCCTGCTGGATTTCATCGGTCACCTTTTTGATCCGGTACGGGGCGATCTCAGAGATATGCACCAGGCCTTCGGTTTTGGGCTTTATCTGGACAAAGGCGCCGAAATCGGTGATTTTGACCACTGATCCTTCATAGGTTTGGCCGACCACCGGATCCATGCCGATGCCTTTGACGATTTCCATGGCCTTGTCCGCATCATCCTTTTTCAGGGCGGAAATTTTGACAATGCCCGAATCGTCGATTTCTATATGGGTATCGGTTTCGCTCTGGATGGAGCGGATCATTTTGCCGCCCGGTCCGATGATCTCCCCGATCCGTTCCGGGCTGATCTGGACGCTGTAGACGATCGGCGCGTAGGGGGAGAGCTCTTTTCGCGGGGCGTTGATGGTCTCGCGCATTTTGTCCAGAATATGCAGCCGGCCGGCCCGGGCCTGCTCCAGGGCATTTTCAAGGATATTCCGGGAGAGTTCGCTGATTTTGATATCCATCTGTACCGCGGTAATTCCATCGCTTGTGCCCGCGACCTTGAAATCCATATCCCCGAGGTGGTCCTCATCGCCCAGAATGTCCGAGAGCACCACGATATTGTCGCCCTCGGCGACAAGTCCCATGGCAACACCGGATACCGGGGATTTGATGGGTACACCGCCGTCCATGAGCGCCATGGAGGCTGAACAAACGGTTCCCATGGAGGATGACCCGTTGGATTCGAGCACTTCGGAGACGATCCGAATTGTGTATTCAAAATCCTCCTTGGGCGGCAGTACCTTTTCAATGGCCCGCTTGGCAAGCGCCCCATGGCCGATATCCCGACGGCTGGGCCCGCCCGGCCGCTTGACCTCGCCCACACAGTAGGGGGGGAAATTGTAATGAAGCATGAAGGGCTGGGTTTCATCTCCGGATAAAGTTTCTATCCGCTGCTCATCCTGGCCGGAGCCAAGCGTCATGGCGGCGAGTACCTGGGTCTCGCCGCGGGTGAAGAGCCCGCTGCCGTGCACCCGGGGCAGAATCCCCGCCTCACAGGCGATCGGCCGGATCTCATCAAACCGCCGGTTGTCGATCCGCCGGCCCTGGTTCAGCATCATGTCCCGGCAGATGTCGTGCTCCAGCTCGTTTAATATGCGGGAGACCTCTTTTTTCCGGTCCTCATAGGCTTCGCCCAGGCTTTCAAGAATTTGCGCCTTGACCTCTGAAAGAGCCTTTTTCCGGTCCATTTTTCCGGTAATGGTAAGCGCCTCGGCCATTTTATCGCCGGCCTCGGCCCTGACCTTCTCCGTCAGCTCGGTGTCCGGCGCTTTAATTTCGCAGACGCGTTTTTCCACGCCCACGCTTTCCTTTAATTTTTCCTGAAGTTCGATAATCGGCTGGAGCTTTTCATGGCCGAAATAGATGGCCTCGATCATTTCCGCTTCGCTGACCTCATCGCCGCCGCCCTCAACCATAATCACGCCGGTCTTGGAGCCGGCCACGATCACGTTGATGTCCGAGACTTTACACTGCTCAATGGACGGGTTGACGATCAATTCACCGTCAATGCGGCCGACGCGGACCATGGCGATGGGGCCGTCAAAGGGCACGTCTGATATCTCCAGGGCGGCTGAGGCCCCGTTTAATGCCAGAATGTCCGGATCATTGACTTTGTCCATGGAAAGGACCGTGGCGATGATCTGGGTTTCATGGCAGTAATCCTTGGGAAACAAGGGGCGTAAGGGGCGGTCCGTAAGCCGCGATGTCAGGGTCTCTTTTTCACTGGGCCGCCCGATCTCGCGGCGGAAGTAGTTGCCCGGAATCCGGCCGGCGGCGTATATTTTTTCCTGGTATTCAACGGTCAGAGGGAGAAAATCCATATCCGGCCGTTCTTCGTCGGCGGAGACCACGGTGACCAGGACGATGGTCTCGCCATACTGGACCCAGACCGAGCCGCATGCCTGCTTGGCCACTTTTCCGGTCTGGATGCTTAGGGTTTCCGCCCCGATTTGGGTTTTAAATGATATTTCCATAGTTATCTCCTGAGAATAGATAATACGCCACCGGTACATTCCCCGGCGGCGCAGGGGAAGGGGTTTTTACGCGGGAGTTGTCGAATTGATTTATCGTCTGAGCCCGAGCTCCTTGATAATACCTCGATAGCGCTGCACATCCTTGTTCTTCACATAGTTTAACAGACGTCGACGTTTACCGACCATCAGGAGCAACCCTCTTCGTGAATGATGGTCTTTTTTATGGGTCTTTAAGTGTTCGGTTAAATGGCTGATCCGATCGGTCAGCAGGGCAATCTGGACCTCCGGAGAACCGGTGTCACTCTCATGCTGCTTGAACTTTTCAATCGTGTCATGTTTTTTAATTGCTGGGGTCATTACTTTATGCCTCCTTGAAAAAATTTGTTTTACGCCTCAGGCATGATGAAACACGCAGCAATAATCAAAGCGATCCCCGTTCGGGTTGGGGGAAATAACCGCCAGCAGATTCTCCTGCGCATCTATAATCTTTATGTAATCGCTTTCCGGAATGCCGTCAACATCATGCTGATAGATTATTTTTCCATATTTAATTCGTTCCGTCAAAGCTTTATCCGCTGTATGGGCCCGCATGCCGCGAAGGGCCCGGGCCATGGGGACAATTTTGTCCGAAAGCCGGCCCCGGGCGGCCAGCGCCTCCAGCTCTGCCAGCGGTTCGGCCTCATCGATCCGAAACCCGCTGCTCTCAGTGCGCCGCAACTGTTTGAGGTGGGCGCCGCATCCCAGGGCGGTACCGATATCCGCGCACAGGGTCCGGATGTATGTCCCGGATGAGCAGCGTACCGTAAAGCGGATTTCAGGTAAATTTATACTTTCAATCGAAATTTGCTCTATTGTCACCGTCCGGGCCGGTTTTTGAACCGGCGCCCCGTTTCTGGCGTATTCATACAAGGGTTTGCCCCTGTGTTTCAAGGCGGAATAGGACGGCGGAATCTGACTGATTTCGCCCTGGTATCGGCCCACGGCGGCATGAATCATCCGGTTGTCCAGCTCCGGCAGTTCATGCGATTTGATGACCGTTCCGGTGGCATCCTGGGTGTCGGTTTCGATCCCCAGAAACATGACCGCAGCATAGGTTTTCCGGCCGTGAAGAAAAAATCGGGACAGCCGGGTTGCCTCATGGACCGGGCACACCATCACCCCGGTGGCGAAAGGGTCAAGTGTTCCGGTATGACCGATTTTTTTGACTTCCGGAAACCGTTTAATGCGGTTAACAACGCCGGCAGATGTTATATCCGGCGGTTTATCGACAATTAGAATCCCGGTGGGCCGTTTTCCCGTCATAGTCAATAAAGGTTCCGATCTCAGCCGGGATTCAATTACAGATGATCCGATAGATCAAAAATAGTTGTTTTCAACTCAGAAAGTGAGGCGCGGATATCAAATCCGGCCGCATTCTGGTGGCCGCCGCCCCCGAAAGCCGAAGCAATGGCCGCGGCATCCACGGTGCCGTCCGAGCGGAGGCTGACATGGAATCGCCGCCCCCGGTTCTTGTCTGTTCCGTTTTTACGCTCAAAGATCATTGCCGCCAGGCGAACGTTCTCAATCCGTTTGGCATAATTGATCAGGCCGTTTACGTCTTCGATATTCGTGCCCGCCGCATCCAGCATTTTCTGGGTCAGGGTCATAACCGACAGCTTGCCGTTTGCCGAGAGTTCGATGGTATCAAAGAGCATGTTCAGCAGTTTGATCCGGTTCAGCGAAATGGTTTCGTATACATGATGGGCGACTTTGCAGGGATTCGCCCCGCAGGTGACCATTTCGTGGGAAATCTCAAACGCTGCCGGCGTTGTATTGGAAAACCGGAATGAGCCGGTGTCTGCCATAATGCCGGTGTATATGGCGTACGCAATGCCTCTATTAATCGGGATCCCCAGCTGCCGGATCAGCCGGTAAACCATTTCCGCAGTGGAAGAGGCCCGGGGATCAATATATTGGAAATTGCCGAACCGGGTATTGGTGAGGTGATGATCAATATTGATCAGCACCGGAATTTCGCTCACCTCAGGGGCCGCATCGCCGATCCGGCCCAAGTCGGAGCAGTCCAGGATAACGGCCGTATCGTATTCGGCTATGTCGCCGGGATTCTTTTTGATGCGGTGAATGGACGGCAGAAACTGATATACCGCCGGAATCGGACTTTCATTGTATAAAACCACATCCATGGAGATGCCTTCCAGGGCCAGCCCCAGACTGAGCAGCGATCCAATGGCATCACCATCCGGATGAATATGAGATGCGAGCAGAATCTTTTCACTTTTTATCAGTTGATTGATTATCTGTTGAATGCTCATTTTTTAATCGTTCAATAACTCTATCCATATGAAATCCATATTCAATGGATTCATCGTAAAAAAACTGAAACTCAGGCATATACCTTAGATTCAGTTCTTGTGCAAGAGTATATTTGATAAATCCATGAGCTTTTTTAAACCCCGCGGCAGCTTCCTCCCGACTGGTCGATTCTGCGGAAGATGTGACAAAATAGATGCGGGCCAGTTTTAAATCCCGGGTCACATCCACCCCGGTAATGGTCACCGCTTCCAAACGCGGGTCTTTGATTGATTTTTGCAGCAGATTGGAAACCGCCTCCTGGATCAATCCGCTGACACGGTCTGCTCGGCTAAAAGGTTTCATACGGGCGACACTCGCCTAACTTCATATTTTATGGCAACGCCTGTTTTGCTGGGGCGAAACCGTTAGATATTCATTATTTCGATTTTTGTTTCGATCAACTCGGCCAGATACAGTTTTTCGGTAAAATCGATGAGTTTGTCCATTTTCGAGTTGATCATGCGCCGGTCGTTGCCGACCATGGCAAAGCCGATTTGTGCCTCGGTGAGCGAGTCGTTTAGGCTTACTTCAGCGATCGAGGCATTAAATCCGTTCTGAAGCCGGTGAATCACGGATTTAATAATGCCCCGCTTGGCCTTGAGCGAGCGGCAGTCGTGAAGTCTCAGGGTGATGACGCCAACGCCGATGACCATTGGTTAAAGACCCGGCTCAAGCCATTTCGGGCTTGATCTCCTCAAAGTAATAGTTCTCCAATACATCGCCGACTTTGATGTCATTGTAATTTTCGATCCGGAGGCCGCATTCGTAATTTTGCGCCACTTCCTTGACGTCATCTTTAAACCGCCGCAGTGTGCCGATTTTGCCGTCAAACGTGACAATGCCGTCCCGAATCAGGCGGACATTCATGCCCCGCCGGATTTTGCCGTCCGTGACATAGCAGCCGGCAATTGTCCCCACGCTCGGAACATGAAAGACATCCCGGACTTCGGCACGGCCGAGGACTTTTTCTTCAAACTTGGATTCCATGAGGCCCACCATGGCATCCTTAATGTCCTTGATGGTATTGTAGATAACATCATAGTATCGGATATCCACGTTCTCCTCTTCGGCCATCTTGACCACCTTGGCGCTGGGCCGGACATTAAACCCTATGATAATGGCGTTTGAGACAGCGGCCAGGGAAACATCGGATTCATGAATGGGGCCGGCGGCCGAATGGACCACGCTGATTTTGACTTCCTCAGTGGAAAGCTTGGTCAGGGAGTCTTTCAGCGCCTCAATGGAGCCCTGGACGTCGGCCTTGATGATCAGGTTTAAGTCCTTGACCTCGCCTTCCATCATTTTTTCGTAAAGCTTGTCCAGGCTCATCCGGCTCGAACGGGCCAGATTCTTTGACCGCTGCTTATGCAGACGGTGTTCGCTGACCTGTTTGGCGTCTTTTTCTGCCGTAAGGGTGACAAATTCATCACCGGCCATGGGCACGCCGGAAAGGCCCACAATTTCTACCGGATAGGACGGACTGGCCGACTGAACCTGCTGACCGCGGTCATTGTACATGGCCCGGATTTTACCGTAATACATCCCGCAGACCACTGAATCACCGGTTTTAAGGGTGCCTTCCTGCACAAGCAGGGTGGCCACGGGCCCCCTGCCGGTGTCCATCTTGGATTCAATCACATGCCCTTTGGCCAGCTTATTATGATTTGCCTTTAATTCAAGTACTTCAGCTTGCAGAAGGATCATTTCGAGCAGGTCGTCAATGCCGATCTGCTCTTTGGCGGATACAGGCACGAACATGGTATCCCCGCCCCAGTCTTCCGGCACCAGGCCTTTTTCAGCGATTTCCCGTTTGATCCGGTCCGGCTCCGCGTTGTTTTTGTCAATTTTGTTGACCGCCACGATAAGCGGCACGCCGGCCGCCCTTGAGTGATCGATGGCCTCGATGGTCTGGGGCATCACGCCGTCATCGGCTGCCACAACCAGGACCACCAGGTCGGTTACCTGGGCGCCGCGCGCCCGCATGGAGGTAAAGGCCTCATGGCCCGGTGTGTCGAGGAATACGATCTCCCCGCTGTCCAGCTCCACATGGTAGGCGCCGATATGCTGGGTAATGCCGCCGGCCTCGCCTTCGGTGACCTTGGTGCGCCGGATGACATCGAGAAGGGAGGTCTTGCCGTGATCCACATGGCCCATAATGGTAACCACCGGCGGCCGCGGCGCCATCTGGGACGGCTCATCGGTTTCGGTCTTGAGGATGGCGTCTTCTTCAAATGAGGCCCGCTCTACCTCAAAATTAAACTCCGCGGCAACCAGGTTGGCGGTTTCGAAATCGATGGTCTGGTTGACGGTCACCATCATGCCCATGCCCATCAGGGTCTTTATCAGTTCATTGGCCTTAATGCCCATGCGTTTTGCCAGATCCGCAATCACAATGGTGTCGTCCACTTTGATCCGCCTTTTGATCGCCTTTGGGGTGGTGATTTGGGGCTTCTGCTCGGCAGCCGGTCTGGGGGCCGCCTGCTTGCCTTTTTTGCGGCTCTTTTTGCCGCGGCCAAAGCTCTTGTCATAGAGCGCATCGCCTTCAACCACTTCTTTGCGCCGCAAGGCGGTTTTGGCTTTACCCGCTTCCCGACCTTTTTCGCCCTCCGCCGGCTTTTTGCGCTTGCCCTTCTTCTTGCCCTCTTCTTCCGGTTCGGCCGGTTCAGCCGGTTTTTTGGCTTCCTTTACTTTCTCCTTCGGCGCCTTGGGCGGGGCTTCAACGGCTTCCGCCGGCGGCTCAGCTTCGGCCGGAGTGGGCTCGGGTTCCGGCTCAGCCGGTGTTTCCGGCATCTGAATGATCCGGGCCGGCGTCTCTTTTTTGCGCTTCTTTTTGGTCTTGGCCTTGGCCGGTTTTTTCTTTTCTTCAGGCGTTTCCGGCGTTTCCGGTTCGGGTGCGGCCGCCTCTTTGGCGGCCTCGGTTGTTTCCGCTTTTTCAGCGCCTTCTTCAGCTTCGGCCGTTGTGTCCGCTTCCGCCGGGCGGGCCTCTGATTCGACCGTTTCAGCGGGTTCCTCGGCTTTCTCCGGCGCGGCTTCAGTTTTTTCCTCGGCTGCCGGTGCTTCGGTCTTTTCAGTCGTTTCCGCCGCTTCTTCCGGTTCAGGGCTTTCCTTGGTTTCCGCTTCAGGAGAAACGGTTTCTGTCTCAGGCGCTTCGGGGGATGCTGCTTTTTCTGCTTCTGCCGGGGCTTGTGTTTCTGCTTCTGCCGGCTGCTCGGGTTCCGGTTCAGCTTCTGACGCACGCTTTCGCCGCCTACGGATTACATTCGGTTTAACCCGCTTGGCCTCGTAAGCCGTGTCTTTTTTGGCTTCACCATAAAGCTCTGATTTTACTTTAGATATAGTTTCATCGGCAACAGTGGACATGTGGTTTTTGACCTCCACATCCATGTCCTGCAGTTTGGCCAGCAGCGCTTTGTTGGTCATGTTAAGTTCTCTGGCGAGTTCATAAACTCTTAGTTTTGCCATCCATCCCCCTAGTTTCTATGCTTCCTTCAGAGCTTGTTTTAAAGTTCTGTTTTGCTCAAATTGATATCTCCATCTGGAAATTGGTCCGTGAAAAATAAGGCGTCCGACGCTACCGCGCCCCCTTCATCGCTTTTTCGGGATCAATCCGTCGCATCCGCCGGCCCTTCAGGCTCAGACGGGGCGGCAATGGCCGCTTCAGCGGCGTTAATCAACTCCTGGGCGGTTTCATCGGGAATCTGGCCGGCTTCGGCAATTTCCTCCACAGTCGCCTTGGCCACGTCTTCCACCGAGAAAAATCCGTTTTCAACCATCCTGTCCGCCAGCGCCTCCGTCATTTCAGGCAGATTCAGCAGGGATTCATAGCCCGCCTGCATGGATTCATCATACCGGGTTTCGCTTTTCACATCAAGCTGCCAGCCGGTCAGCTTGGAGGCAAGCCGAACGTTCTGCCCCTGCCGCCCGATGGCGATGGAAAGGGCTTCATCCGGTACAACCACCTCCATGGAGTGATTGGTCTCGTCGATAATCACCCGGGAGATATCAGCCGGTGCCAGCGCGTTGCAGACAAATTTGGCCATATCCATATGCCATGGAATGATGTCGATTTTTTCGCCTTTGAGTTCCTGCACCACGCTTTGCACCCGGTTTCCCTTGATGCCGACGCAGGCGCCCACCGGATCGATGTCCGGGTCATTGGTGCTTACCGCAATCTTGCCCCGGCTTCCGGCATCCCGGGCGGCGGATAGAATATTGACGATCCCTTCGCTGATTTCCGGGACCTCGGTTTTAAACAGGTTGATCAAAAACCCGGGATGCGTTCTGGACAGCACAATCTGCGGCCCCCGGCTTTCTTCGTGAACCTTCAGGATATAGGCCCGGATACGGTCGCCCCGCCGGTAGGCCTCGCCGGGGATCTGCTCGCGTTTGGGCAGCACGGCTTCGGCCTGCCCCAGGTTGATTATGATTTCGTTTCTGGAAACACGCTGGACAATGCCGTTGATGTTTTCGCCTTCCCGGTCGATAAAACTGTTGAAAACAGCGTTACGTTCCGCCATTTTCAGTTTCTGGATAATCACCTGCTTGGCGGATTGCGCGGCAATCCGGCCAAAGGTCGTGGTATCCATTTTGGTGCCCAGATCATCGCCGATTTCACATTCCGGGTCCAGTTCGCGGGCTTCTTCCACTTCGATCTGAAAGTCCGGATCCGTGACATCGTCCACGACTTCTTTGAACTGGAAAACCTCGAGTTCGCCGGTTTCTTCGTTATACTGGATTTCAATATCAATTTTGTTGCCAAATTTCTTTTTGGCGGCAGAGCGCAGGGCTTCCTCCAGGGTTTTAACCAGCACATTGAACTCAATGCCCTTGTCCCGGCTAACTTGTTCTATAACGCGTTTCATGTCTGTGATAAGCATGTTGCTATCTCCGTTATATGTAATTCACAAGCCGTGCCTTGATGATTTGTGAACGCGCAATACCTATAGTTTCCGTGCCGATGGTCAGCCAGACCGTGTCATCCGCATAGCCGGCCAGCACGCCGGTAAAATTTTTTTGGCCATTAATCGGGGGGGATACCCGAATCTTTGCGGTATATCCCTGAAACCGGTCAAAGTCCGTGGTCCGCGACACCGGCCGCTCCGGTCCCGGCGATGAAACCTCCAGGGTGTAGGCCGCCTCGGTTTCCAGTTTGATATCCAGGATATCGCTTAACTGCTGGCTGACCGCCGAGCAGTCATCCAGGCTCACGCCGCCGGGCTTTTCAATGTAGACCCGGAGGATGCGTCCCCCGGACTCCCGCTGGTATTCAATATGGATCAGCTCAACCCCTTCAGCGGCGCACAACGGCTCCGCCAGCTCCCACACCCGGAAGACGATTTCCCGCTCATTGTCCAACCCCGCTCCGCCCGTCGGCGTTTCATGAAGCGGTGATTTGGCTGCCGTTTTTTTCTTTCCCATAAACACAGCTTTGAGCAAATAAAAAACGGGCAAAATGCCCGTTTTATCAAGGCCGCTCATTTTTTATATAAACCCTTGCGGGTAAATACATCAATGGAGCGGGCAACGAGATTCGAACTCGCGACACCAAGCTTGGGAAGCTTGTACTCTACCAACTGAGCTATGCCCGCATTCTTAACCCTACCTAAATACTTCAAAAGCCGTCGATTGTCAAGCTGAAAATTTTTGTTAAAAATAATACGATAGGCAGCCCCTGTCAAGACCTGTAAACGGGGCGAAAGCGGCTAATTTGTTCTAACCGCAAAATCCATACCCCCGGTCCTGTTAACGCTAAGGTTGGGGTTTGTTTTCTTCGCTATCGGAATCGAAATCGGGATCGAAATCGGAATCGAAATCGAAATCGAAATCGCTATCGAAATCGAAATCGACACTGTAGACTTCCTGATCCTCTCGAACTTGGTATCCTCTTCCGCCGAGACGGCTGAGCATCGCGGCCATACGGTCGAGTTCATCCTTGCGGTTCCGGCTTTCCATCTTGTCCAGCGCCTTGCCGACAACCAGCACATCTTGAATCGCCGCGCACTCAAGCGCGGAGCCACGAGCGATTTCGAAATAACGCCTTCGGTCGGCTTCCGCGGTCTTGCCATTACCTTCGGCGATATTGAGCGGTATCGACTGGCTGGCCCGAAGCCATTGATCCCGGGCGGGCCGATGGACTCCATTCAGGCTGTCGGCCTTCTCGTAAACCCATGCAACGTAGCCTATTGAAAGGCGATAGACGTCCAGTTTTTCACGTCCAAGGGTCATATTTTTTTCGATCCCGATAGCGATTTCGATTTGGATACAGAACAAATTAGCCCTGACGGGGCGAAAGCGGGGAGTGACGGGAGCCGGTTAATCGGTCAAAAGGCTTTTGATTTCCCGGAGTTCGGCCTGAATTTCCCGTATTTTTTCATTGGCCGGCGATTTTTTGCTCTCGCGGTGGCGGTCGCGCAGGTACTGCCTGGCGCCCTGAATGGTAAACTTTTTGTCATACAGGAGGTGTTTGATTAAAAGGAGGGTTTCAATATCGGATTTGCGGTAAAGGCGCTGGCCGGATTCGGTGCGCTTCGGCTTGATGTCCGGGAATTCGGATTCCCAGAATCGCAGGACATAGGCGGCCAGATCGGTAATGGCGGTGACTTCGCCGATCCGGAAGTATAGCTTATCCGGAATGTCCCGCTGCGGCGGTGATATGTCTGCCATGGGCGCGACCCTCTGATTAGGCCGGGAGGCTGGCATTAAATGTATCGATCAAATGCTCCGTGATATATTCATGAATCCGGTTTACCGTTTGATCCGCCAGCGTCTCAATATCTGAGCGGTAGGTGAGCCGGATGGAAATACTTTTTTTACCCTTAGGAATCGGGTCCCCGCTGTAAAGATCAAAAGTATGTACACTCTCCAGCAGGGGTTCGTCTAATGCATAAATATCATTCACTATATCCCCTGCCAAAATTGAATTGTCAACAATTAAGGTGATATCCCGGGCGGCGGCCGGAAATTTGGGAAGCGGGGAGAATGCGGTCACCTCCGGAATCAGGGGCAGCATACGTTCCAGATTGATTTCAAAAATAAATGCGGTCTGCTTCAGATCATAGGCCTTAAGCACGGTTGGGTGGACCTCGCCGATCAGGCCGACATCCGTGTCATTGATGCGGATGCGGGCGCTGTAGCCGGGGCGCAGATAGGTGCATTCGTTTGCCGGCAGGGGCAGAAAGCGGCTGTTTTCAAGATAAAGGCCCGCCAGGAGAGATTCCACCACCCCTTTTAAATCAAAGAAATCACAGGGCTCAGGCTTTACCTGCCAGGTCGCCGGAGCGCGCCGACCGGTGCATAAAGCGCTCAGGGTTTCCAGCTCATCCGGCAGCTCATCCTGGCCGTTGCTTAAATAGATTTTGCCCAGTTCAAACAGCTTCAGGTCGCGGACCTGATAGGCGATATTTTTACCCATGGCCTCCAGCATTCCCGGAATGAGCGAGGTGCGCATCACCGCCTGCTCTTCGGACAGGGGGTTTAAGATGGCAAGCATCCGGCGGCGGCGGTCGTTATCGGGCAGGGCCAGCCGGTCGCAGGAGGCTCTGGCGGTGAAACTGTAATTGATCGCCTCCCTGAACCCGAAGCCGGTCATATGATCCTTGATGGTTTCCTTAAGCCACAGGGCCCGCTCCGGGAGCCGGCTTTTGGTGGAGGTTTTGGGGAAGGTGGTGACAATATTGTTATACCCCCAGAGCCGGGCGACTTCCTCCATCAGGTCTTCCGGCCGGCTGACATCCACCCGGAAGGACGGGGCCACAGCAGTTAAATTTTCTTCGTCTGCGGCGCTTGCCGAAAACCCGACAGATTCCAGAAAGCCCTGCATGTCCGCCTGGGTAAGGGAGGTGCCCAGGTGGCGGTTGGTCTTTTCCGTATTCAATGTAATGGGCCGGGATTCATGGGGCCTCGGGTATTCATCGATAATACCGCTGATTCGGTTTCCGCCGCCGACTTCCGCCATCAGGGCCGCGGCCCGCTCAAGGGCGTAAAGGGTGCCTTCCGGGTCCACCCCGCGTTCAAACCGATGCGAGGCGTCCGTATTTGCGCCCAGGCGTTTGGCGGTTTTCCGGATGGAGACCGGGTCAAAATAGGCGCTTTCAATCAATACCCGGGTGGTTTCTTCCGATATTTCAGAGTTTTCTCCGCCCATCACGCCGGCTACAGCCACCGGCTTTTCCGCATCGCAGATCATGAGCGTGTCATCGGTTAATTCGTGCTGTTTGCCGTCCAGGGTGGTAAATACCTCCCCGGCCCTGGCGGTCTGCACCACGATGCGGTGGCCGGCCAGGCGGTCGAAGTCGAATCCATGCAGGGGCTGGCCGGTTTCCAGCATCACAAAATTGGTGATATCCACGATATTGTTGATGGGTTTTAAGCCGATGGCGCGCAGCCGGTCCTGAAGCCAGAACGGCGAGGGCCCGACGGTGATGTCTGTGACCAGGCCGGCGGCATATCGGGGGCAAAGATCCGGATTCACCAGTTTGACAGCGGTCAACTCAGATATCCGGCCGGGATTCCGGGCTGGTTCAACCGCCGGCAGGGTGAGGGCTTTTCCGGTCAGCGCTGCCGCCTCCCGGGCAATGCCGATAAAGCTTAAACAATCCGGCCGGTTGGGGGTTAGCCCGATTTCAAAAACATAATCCGAGAGATCAAGCGCCTGGCGGATGGGGGTTCCCTCTGCCGCGCCATTGTCAAGCGTCATAAGACCTGAAAAGTCCGTGCCAAGCTCAAGCTCGCCTGCGCTGCAAAGCATACCTTCCGAGTCCGCATCCCGGATTCGCGTTTTCTCAACGGTCAGTCCGCCGGGGAGGCGGGCGCCGGGCAGGGCGCAGGGGTATTTGCCGTTTACGGCCACATTCGGTGCGCCGCAGACCAGGGAGACGGTCGCTCCCCCGGTATCGACCCGGCAGACTTTAAGTTTGTCCGCGTTGGGGTGGGGCTGAATTTCAGTTACACGGCCGACCACGATCTGATCAAGGTATTCAAACCGGTCGCAGACCGCCTCCACCTCAAGTCCGGTCATGGTAAGACGGTCTGCCAGATCCGTGGCGGCGATATCAATCGGGATATAGGTGTTCAACCAGTTGAGACTGATTTTCATATCAGAATTGCCTTAGGAATCGCGCGTCGCTTTCAAAAAACAGCCGGATGTCATTGATGCCGTATTTGAGCATGGCAATCCGTTCGACCCCCATGCCGAAGGCAAAGCCAGCGTATTTGGTGGTATCATAGCCCACATTCTCAAAGACCGCGGGATGGACCATGCCGCAGCCCAAAACTTCGAGCCAGCCCGTATTCGAGCAGACCTTGCAGCCCTTCCCCCGGCACATGACGCAAAGGATATCTACCTCCGCACTGGGTTCGGTAAACGGAAAAAAACTGGGCCGGAACCGGAGACTGGTTTCGGTGTCAAATACCTGGTGGACAAATTCGGTCAATACCCCCTTGAGGTCTCCGAATGAGACGGTTTCATCCACCAGAAGCCCCTCGACCTGATGAAACATCGGCGTATGGGTCAAATCCGAATCGCAGCGGTAGACTTTTCCCGGCGCCACAATCCGGATCGGCGGCGCGTGACGCTCCATGATCCGGACCTGGATCGGTGAGGTGTGGGTTCTGAGGACGATATTGTCCGACACATAGAAGGTGTCCTGCATGTCCCGGGCCGGATGGTATTTGGGGATGTTTAGGGCCTCGAAGTTGTAATAATCGCTTTCCACTTCCGGTCCTTCGGCAATATCAAAGCCCATCCGCACGAATACGTCACATATCCGGCGGCTGATCCGGGTTATCGGATGCAGGGTGCCCCGGGGGGCGGGCCTGCCCGGCAGCGTCACATCAATGCCTTCAGCTTCAGTCGCCGCACCGGCGCTTTCCACCCGCGCTTTGGCTGACTCAACCGCGGCTTCCAGGGTTTTTTTGACCTGGTTGGCGTTTTTCCCGGCTGACGGCCGCTCTTCTGCCGGGAGCTGGGAGATATTGCGCAGGTATTGGGTCACAAGCCCTTTTCTGCCCAGATAGCGCACCGCCAGGGTGTTTATCTCATCGGCCGTGGCAGCGTTTTCCAGTTCCGATAGGGCCGTGTTTTGTATGTCTTCGAGGTGTTTGTCCAAGTTTGGCCTACAGCTTTTATTCGACAGCCTTTATCCCTCAGCCATTGGATGATCGGCCGGTTTGGCGCTTGAAATTAATTTCCTGCCGCTTTCGCAACGATCTGGGAAAATCCGTTCGGATCCGCCACTGCCAGATCGGCCAGAACCTTTCGGTCAAGTTCGATATTGGCTTGTTTCAGTCCGCTGATCAGCTTGCTGTAAGAGATATTGTTCATCCGTGCGGCCGCGTTAATGCGGGCAATCCAGAGCCGCCTGAAATCGCGTTTGCGCACCTTGCGATCCCGATAGGAATACATCAGGGCTTTGTCTACGGCATCCGCTGCAGTGCGGTATAGCTTGCTCCGACCGCCCTGGTATCCTTTTGCCAGTTTCAGCACTTTTTTTCTGCGGCGTCTGGCTTTGAATCCTCTTTTTACTCGCATGGTTGGTCTCCTTTAAAAATTTTTACCCATAGGGGAGCAGTCGTCTGACTTCCTTCATGTCGGCTCCGTCAATGATCTGGGCTTTTCGCAGTTCCCGTTTCCGCTTGCGGCTCTTTTTGGTCAGAATATGACTCGCATGGGATTTGTTGAACCTGTATTTGCCGGTCGCGGTGCGTTTAAACCGCTTGGCTGCCGCCCGATTGGTTTTTATTTTCGGCATATGCACTCTCCTTTATTTATAGCGTCGCTCTCTAATGGCTGCTTCCGAAAACCGTTTGACCCGGGTCAAACAAAAATGCCTTCCCCGCCACAAAAAAAGAGGGCTGAAAGGCATTTACCGGTCTTCAGTCCGTTTAGGATAAAATCGCGGATCAGACTGCATACCGCGACGGCACCTGAAAGTCAAGCCTTCAGGCAGGGCTGTATAAAAAAAAGGCGAAATCGTTATTTCGGGCCCAGAACCATGGTCATGGTGCGCCCTTCCTGTTTGGGCGGCTGTTCGATGGTTGCAAACGCCTCGGCATTTTCGGCAATTTGCTCCAGCACCTCTTTTCCCCGCTCCGTTAGGGTAATTTCCCGCCCCCGAAAAACGACCGTTACCTTAACTTTATTCTTTTTTTCAATAAATTTCAGGATATGCCCCAGCTTGACCTCTATGTCGTGGGAGTCGGTTTTGGGGCGGACCTTGATTTCTTTGACCTGAATCCGGGTTTGCTTTTTTCTGGCCTCTTGCTGTCTTTTATCCTGCTGGTACTTAAAGCGGCCATAATCCATGATCTTGCATACCGGCGGGCTTGCGTTGGGGGAGACTTCCACAAGATCAAGGCCAAATTCTTGCGCCGACGTCAGTGCGGATTGTATCGGAATAACCCCCAGCTGATTGCCATCCGGATCAATGACCCGCACTTCTTTTTCTTTAATATCCTGGTTTGTTCTGGCTGTATCGCCGCCCTGTTTTTTTTTAGCTATGCCGACACCTCCTGTTTTTCGGGTTTACGCGTCTCTGTTTGCTTGTATTTTTAGCGTTTACAATTTAATTTATAGCTATTAAGATAAAAGTTTATTTTAACATATCCAATTCATTATGCAAGTAAAAATGCTATCGAGTGAGCTATGGAATGCCCCGCGACGAATTAACTGAACTCGCATCGGACGACTGGTTTGTTTTTTCCTGTCATCCCGGTGTCTCCTGTTTTAACGCCTGCTGCCGGGATCTGAATCAGTTTTTGATGCCCTACGATATTCTGCGGTTAAAGCATCATTTTGCAATGTCCTCAACCGATTTTCTGGCGCATTATACCAGCCGGCATGTCGGGCCGCAGACCGGTCTGCCGGTTGTCACCTTAAAGCCGGCAGATCCGGTGGTGCGGATCTGTCCCTTTGTTGCCGATGAGGGCTGCAGGGTCTACGATAACCGGCCGTCCTCCTGCCGGATTTACCCGCTGGTCCGGCTTTTGTCAAGTTCCCGGGAGACGGGTGAGCGCACGGTACGGTATATGCTGCTTAAGGAACCGCATTGCCACGGATTTGAAAACGGCCGCCGGCAAACGGTGCGCGAGTGGATTACGCATCAGGGGCTTTGCCCCTATAATGAGATGAACGATGCCATGATGGAGATCATTGCCTTGAAAAACCATTTGACCGGGGGGCAGCTGTCAAAGCCCCTGACGGATCTTTTTGACCTGGCCCTCTACGATCTGGACCGGTTCCGTAAGTTTCTGAGCGAAGATCGGGTGGATCTCAGCGGCTCGGATGCCATCCGGCCGGATCCGGAAAAGGTTTCTGATGAGGATCTGCTGCGGTTTTCCATGCAGCTCGTGGCTGATAAGATCCGGTATTACGGCGACACCGGCCAGTTATCCGCGGGGCGGGGGCAATGACTCTGGAGGGCAAGACCGCGCTGGTTCTGGGCAGCATCAAGGGGATCGGAAAGGCAATCGCCCTGGATCTGGCCCGGCAGGGGGTTAACATCGCTGCCACGTATTATGACTGGCAGGAAGCACTGCCGCAGCTGAAATCGGATTTGTCTGAAACCGGTCAGGACCATCTCCTGCTTGAGGCGAACCTCCGGGATACACAGGCAGTCAGCCGGGCGGTACAGGCGGTCATCGACCGCTTCGGCGGCCTGGATATTCTGATCAATAATATCGAGCGGGGCGGCTGGCCGGTGGTGCACGGGGCGTATACAGAGGAGCAGTGGGATCTTGAAATGGAAACCACCCTTCGGGCCAAGCAATGGGTGTTTGAGGCGGCTTGGCCGCATTTAAAAGCTGCGGAAGCGGCCTGTGTGGTTAATTTTTCCTCCATTGCCGCCATGGTGGGCCGAAGCGGGCCGGCCAGCTATGTGTTCAATGAGGGCTATGCCGCGGCGAACCGGGGCATTTCGCTTTTAACCGAAACCTGGGCCCGGCTGGGGGCCCCGAACGTGCGGGTCAACGAGATCATGCTCGGGCTGTTTGAAACCCGGCATGCGGAAAAGACCCGGGGCTGGGGGCTTTTGACCGATGATCAGAAAAAGGCCCTGGTTCGGCATACGCTCTTGGGGCGCACCGGTAAAATCGATGATGTGCTGAAGGCTGTGCGGTTTATCCTGACCGCCGCCCCCTACATGACCGGCAGTGTGCTCCGGCTTGACGGGGGCTATGTGCTGGGCGGAGAAAAGATCGCGCCAATGCCGGAAGGGGTTGAGTAGCTATATATATTTTTAATAAGGAGAGATTCAATGGATGTATTAAAAGATAACGCCAATATTCCGCCGGTACAGCTGACGGATAACAGTAAATTCAAATTTGCCTGCCACAAGGACTTGTCCTGTTTTACCACCTGCTGCCGGGGGATTAATATCACGCTGACCCCCTATGATATTCTTCGGCTGAAAAACCGGATGCAGATCCCTTCGGATGAATTCCTTGCCGTCTATACGACCCCCCAGCTGCTGGAAAAAACCGATCTGCCGGTGGTAACCCTGAAAATGCTGGATGATGCGGAAAGTTCCTGTCCGTTTGTCCGCGATGACGGGTGCCTGGTGTATGCGGACCGGCCCACTACCTGCCGGTATTATCCGCTGGGCGTGGGCTCTTTGAGTCATAAGGAGCAGGCTGCCCAGGGGTTTTACTTTTTCATCAATGAACCGCATTGCCGGGGATTTGAAGAGGACATTGAATGGACGGTTGCGGAGTGGCGGAAGGATCAGGGCGTGGATGTCTATGACCGGATCAATGCCGAATGGACGGATCTGATTGTGCGCAAGCGTTCCATCCCTTCCAATATCCGCTTGACGGAGAAGACCAAGAATATGTTTTTCACGGCCTCCTATGATATAGATCGGTTTCGGCGCTTTGTGTTTGAAAGCACCTTTCTGGATCTCTACAGCATTGACAAGGAAACCGTGGAAAAAATCCGGGAGGACGAGATTGAACTCCTGCAGTTCGGGTTTCGGTGGCTGAAGTGGCTCCTGTTCAAAGAGGGCGATTTTCAGATGGATGAGGCCGCGGCAGAAAATCGGCGGCAGAAGATGAATGTCCAGCAGAACGTATAACCTAAATTGAGCGTTCCAAATTTGAAAATCGCTCAATTTAGGTATAACACATTTATCAGCGGCAAATAAAAACCGGCGGATAGGCAATCTATCCGCCGGTTTTTTTATTTTCGGCAAAAAGGGGGCGGCTAGGTATTCGCTGTAATAGAGATCTTTCCAGTATTTGTCGGTATTCAACCGTTCATCGATGTCGATATTAAAAAACTCGGCTGCCGGCTGGAGGATCTCAGGCGATTCGGCCTGAACGGTGCGCGCAGCCTCAAGCACCTGCTCAATACCGGTTTGAGTCAGTCTGCCCAGCGGTCTGCGGCAGGGGCCGGCCGGCATACCCAGAATCTGCATCAGGGTTTTTACGGGCAGGGGGTTTCGCGCTTTACAGACAACGTCGCCGTAAGGCGTTTTTTCGGTGGTTTTTACAGATACCAGGTTGTAAAACGGATCCAGAGCGTTTCTAAGCTTTTCCGCCTCCGCTGTTTTGCCCTGGTTCAAAAGCGCGACCATTTCGGTTACCGCCTTGGGGGCAATGTTTGACATCACCGATATCACCCCGGCGCCTTTGATGTCCGGATCGGTCATCATATCAAAGGTGATCCCGTCATCGCCGGAGAGGATGATAAAGTCCGGACCGCAGCATTTGCGGGTCAGCCGCATGTTGTCCAGGCTGCCGGTGGCCTCCTTAACGGATTTTACATTGGGATAGTTTTGGGCGGCAATGGCCAGATCCTGGGGCATCAGCTGGGCGCCGGTGCGGCCGGGAATCACGTACGGTATCACCTGGGTATCCGGAAACCGGGCGGCCACCGGTTCAACATATTCCCGCCGGATTTCAACCGAACTCGGCCCATTATAGTATGGGTCCACCAGCAGTACCGCATCGACCCCGGCTTTGACCGCGTGATCCGTGGCCGAAAGCGTCTCGTCGGTATTGTTGCTGCCGGTGCCCGCGATGCAGGCGCATTTGTTTCTGGTCTTTTCGGCAATGGTGTCGATGACCGTAATATGTTCATCCCAGGACAAGGTCGGGCTTTCTCCGGTGGTACCGACAGCCAGAATGCCGTTGATGCCGCTGGCGATCTGGAAGCGAACGAGCTGGTCGAGTCCGTCATAGTTGACCGCAGCGCCGGTAAACGGGGTGATTAAGGCAGTAAAACATCCTGCTTGCATAATTCCTCCTGCGTAAGATAACCGGATTTCATGTAATTTTATGATTTTTTAAAAATTTATGGATATCCTGTCAATCAAAAATATCAGATGCCGTTTTCGTTAAGGATTGATTCCATCGGATTTTGCTTGACAATACCCCGGCCTGTTTTTATTCTGCAAATTTATATGTCTGCTAAAAACAACGCTAAGTTGTTCAAATTAATACAATTTTTGAGGATGTGACCTATGCCGGAAGAAAAAACAATTGATCAATACATTCAGGAGCAGCGTTTTGCCCTGATGTCAAATCCGGAATGCGGCAATACCCGATATAATCTGGCGTGCGCATTGTTGAGCCTTCGCAATTTTGATGAGGCGGAGCAGGAGTTTAAGCGCGCCGTCGAATGCAGCCCCGCGCTGGCGGAAGCCTATGTGCAGCTGGGCGGTATCTGCCTTCAGCGGGGGGACCTGGAAGGCTGCCTGGCATACAATCAGCGGGCGATTACTGCGCGGCCTCGGTTTGCTGAAGGCTACGGAAATATCGGATTCGCGTACATGCAGATGGGGGATTTTGACAAGGCCATCGAGTTTTTGAAAAAGGCCGTGAAATTTAATCCGTATTTTATCCAGGGCTTTGCCACCCTGGCCAATGCCTACCTGATGAAAGGCATGATCGATGACTGTATCGAGGCCAATTCAAAGGCCCTGGAAATTGACCCCAATTTCGCGCTGGCCCATAATAATCTGGCAATCGCCTATCTGGAAAAGGGCGAGCCCGAAAATGCCGTGGCCCACTGCGATAAGGCCCGGGACCTGGGCTATGAGGTGGCGCCGGAGATTCTGCAGGAGATTGAAGCACATCGAAAATAGTTAGCATATTCATTTTAAATCGAGTGGTTATATGATTTCGCGGAGCAAATGGCGGTGCCCGAATGGCCGGCGTAATTTTCCGGCCTTTAAATGCTTTTTTATTGACATGCAGGGCGCGAAATTTTATAAAATAACCTTTTATTAAATTGTTATACCTTTACGGGTTTAAAATATATTTAAACATTGGCAGGGGTTGTTAGATAATTCGACCAAGGAACAAGATAAATAGGGTGATGTAATTCTCAAAAAAGGGAGGTAAACAATGGCAAAACACGAAACCCCCTTGCTGGATCAGCTGGAAAGCGGACCGTGGCCGAGCTTTGTGTCAGACATGAAGCAGGAAGCCGAAGCAAGGGCAAAAAATGAGGGAAACATTGAGTATCAGGTAGCCCAGGATAATATTGAAGACCTGCTGGGCGTTCTGGAGCTGTCCTATAAGGATGGGACAACCCATTGGAAGCACGGCGGCATCGTGGGTGTTTTCGGCTACGGCGGCGGCGTTATCGGCCGCTACTGCGACCAGCCGGAAAAATTTCCGGGCGTGGCCCATTTCCATACCCTGCGGGTCAACCAACCCTCCGGGCACTTCTATTCAACCGAGTATCTCAAGCAGCTCTGCGACCTCTGGGAATTCCGGGGCAGCGGGCTCACCAACATGCACGGCTCCACCGGGGACATCATTTTCCTCGGCACCACTACCCCTCAGCTCGAGGAAATCTTCTACGAACTGACCCACAACCTGAACCAGGACCTGGGCGGCTCCGGCTCCAACCTCCGGACCCCGTCGGATTGCATTGGTGCGGCGCGATGCGAATGGGCCTGCTATGACACTCAGCATCTTTGCAATTACTTGACCCAAGAGTATCAGGATGAGCTGCATCGACCGGCGTTTCCGTACAAGTTTAAGTTCAAATTTGACGGCTGCCCCAACTGCTGCGTGGCCTCCATCGCCCGGGCGGACCTCTCCTTTGTCGGGACTTGGAAAGATGAGATCCGCATTGACCAGGAAGCGGTTCAGGCCTATGTCAATGGTGAATTGAAACCCAACGGCGGCGCCCATGCCGGCCGTGACTGGGGCCCGTTCGACATTCAGAAAGAGGTCATTGACCTTTGCCCCACAGAATGCATGAAATATGAAAACGGCAAGCTCGAGATCAATAATAAGGAATGCACCCGCTGCATGCACTGCATCAATGTCATGCCACGCGCCCTGCGGCCCGGCAAGGAAACGGGCTGCTCTATTCTGGCCGGCGCCAAGGCGCCGATTTTGGACGGTGCTCAGATGGGCTCTCTTTTGGTCCCGTTTATCGAAGTCAACAAAGACAATGATTATGAAAAGATCAAAGAAGTCATCGAGAGCATTTGGGACTGGTGGATGGAAGAAGGCAAGAACCGCGAGCGTCTTGGCGAGCTGATGAAGCGGCAGAGCTTCCAGAAGCTGCTGGAGGCCACCGGTATTGATCCAGTTCCCCAGCATGTGCAGGAACCGCGCCACAATCCGTATATCTTCTGGAAAGAAGAAGAGGTTGAAGGCGGCTGGGACCGGGACATTGAGGAATTCAGAAAACATCATAAACGATAAGAGGGGGTGCACGAATGGCTTTTGTATCGTCAGGATATAATCCTGAAAAACCGATGGAAGATCGGGTTACGGATATCGGGCCGCGGAATTACGAGGAGTTTTATCCGCCGGTCATTAAAAATAATAAAGGCAAATGGCTGTATCACGAAATTCTGCAGCCGGGTGTGCTGGTTCATGTGTCCGAGACCGGCGACGAGGTCTATACCGTAAGAGCTGGCGGCGCCCGTCTCATGAGCGTTTCGCTGATCCGTGAAATCTGCGAAATCGCGGATAAGCACTGCGACGGCTATGTGCGCTGGACGACCCGGAACAATGTTGAGTTCATGGTGGACAGCAAGGATAAGGTCCAGCCGCTGATCGATGATCTGGAAAGCCGCAAGTTCGAGGGCGGGAGCTACAAGTTCCCGGTGGGCGGCACCGGCGCCGGCATCACCAATATCATTCATACCCAGGGCTGGATTCACTGCCATACACCGGCAACCGATGCGTCCGGAACCGTTAAGGCCACCCTGGACGAGGTTTTCGACGATTTTAAGAATATGCGGCTGCCGGCCCACCTGCGGATTTCCATGGCCTGCTGTCTGAACATGTGCGGGGCCGTGCATTGCTCGGATATCGCCATTCTTGGGTATCACCGGAAACCG
Organism: Desulfobacterales bacterium; assembly: GCA_034520365.1. Taxonomy (NCBI): domain Bacteria; kingdom Pseudomonadati; phylum Thermodesulfobacteriota; class Desulfobacteria; order Desulfobacterales; species Desulfobacterales bacterium. Next base: position 700,714 of record JAXHNP010000003.1, on the reverse strand, counting down.
CCGATGGTTGATCATGCGTACCTGGACAAGATGTGCGAGCTTCCGCTGGCCATTGCCGCCTGCCCGACCGCGGCCATTAAGCCGAAAAAGGTGGAGCTGGAAGACGGCACGACCGTTAACAGTGTGGAAGTTAACCAGAAGCGCTGCATGTTCTGCGGCAACTGCTACACCATGTGCCCGGCGCTACCGCTGCAGGACAAGGAAGGTGACGGCATTGTTTTGATGGTTGGCGGCAAGGTCTCCAACCGGATCAGCGCGCCCAAGTTCTCCAAGGTGGCGGTGGCATTTATTCCCAATGAAATGCCGCGCTGGCCGACCATGACCGATACGATTAAAAAGATCATCGAAGCCTATGCCAAAGACGCACGCAAATACGAGCGTCTCGGTGAATGGGCGGAGCGGATCGGCTGGGAACGGTTCTTTGAGAAATGCGACCTTGAATTTACGCATCATCTGATTGACGATTTCCGCGATCCGGCATATTATACATGGCGCCAGACCACGAACTTTAAGTTCTAGTATGTTTAATACTTGCGGAGGCGGAGAATTCCGCCTCCGCGTCCAATCAAAAGAGGAATATCTTTATGGCACTCGATTATGAAGAGTCTAAAAAGAAGATTGTTGAGGCGCTGGAGAAAAAGCAGAAAACCAAGTCAAAATTTTATTTCAACGACTTGAGCAAAATCCTGGATGCCAAGCCCCGGGAAGCCAAAAAGATCGTGACCCAAATGATTCAGGAAGGCATTCTCGAATACTGGTCGAGCGGCAGCACCACCATGTACGGCTTGAAAGGTACCGGCAAGCAGGCGGGTGCCGAGCACGAAGGTTAGTTCTTCCGCTTAATTTATTACAGCGGGTTAGAAGCACATTCTAATGAACAACAGCCCTATTGATATCCCTCGCCTGATGATCGCAGCCTTGCGGGGGGGCTCAGGGAAAACCGTTGTTTCTATAGGGATTATTGCTGCGCTGACCCGGCAACAAAAAGCTGTTGCGCCCTTTAAGAAAGGTCCTGATTATATTGATGCCGGTTGGCTGGCAACGGCAGCCAACCGGCATTGCTATAATCTGGATCACTTCCTTGCAGACCCGGCTTGCGTATGCCGGTCCTTCCTCGCCCATGCCCCGGCCACAGATTTTGATATAGCGGTGATTGAAGGAAACCGCGGGCTTTTTGACGGACTGGATGTTGACGGCACCACCAGTACCGCATCCCTTGCCAAACTTTTGCAAACCCCTGTGATTCTATGTCTGGACTGCACCAAAGCCACCCGCACCATGGCGGCTATGGTGCTAGGTTGCCTCCATTTTGATCCGGCAGTTAATATTCAGGGGGTTATTCTAAACCGGGTGGCCGGCAGCCGGCATGAACGGATACTGCGGACCAGTATCGAACAGCATTGCGGGGTCAAGGTGCTGGGCGCTATTCCCAAGCTTGGTCAGCAGGATTTTCCGGAACGGCATATGGGGCTGATTCCCACCCCGGAGCATACCCTGGTAAACCATTCAATTCAGGTTGCCGCGGAAACCGTCCTCCGGTATGTGGATCTGGATGAACTGATGCGGGTGGCTGAAGACGCGGCCGCGGTTCCTGTGACCTGCACCGGGGCGGCGGATTGCACGCCGATTGCGAACGGTCCGAAGCGCCCCCGAATCGGCGTGATCAAGGATTCTGCGTTTCAGTTTTATTATCCGGATAACCTGGAGGCATTGGTATCGGCCGGCGCGGATATCATTTATATCAGTCCGCTGGCGGACACCCGGTTGCCCGATATTGATGCGTTGTATATCGGGGGCGGCTTTCCCGAAACCCACGCCCCGCAGCTGGCGGACAATCTGTCGTTTAGAAAGTCGCTTAAATCCGCGGCAGACGAGGGCCTTCCCGTTTATGCGGAATGCGGCGGCCTTATGTATCTGGGGGAACGCCTTGTACTGGACAGGTCATATCCCATGGCCGGTGTGCTGCCGATTGTCTTTGGCTTTTCCAAAAAGCCGCAGGGGCACGGCTATACAATGGTTACCGTGGATAGCGAGAACTCTTTTTATCCGGTGGACATGAAATTGCGGGGCCATGAATTCCATTATTCGCAGGTGCTGGAGTGGAGAGGTTCGGATCAGGATATGGTTTTCAGTATGCAAAAAGGGCGGGGAATCATAAATAAGCGCGACGGGGTATGCTATCGTAATGTGCTGGCCACATATACCCATGTGCATGCGCTGGGGGTGCCCCAGTGGGCGGAGGCCATGGTCCGGGCCGCGTTGAAGACAATGTAGCGGAAGCCTTTAGGCTTCCATAGAAGACTGATACAAAAAAACCGGGCCGCGATTCAGGCCCGGTTTTTTGCTATATCTTAATATTTTGTTTGCGTCTGTGGCGCGGGAGGTTTACCGCTCCGGCCGGGGATGGCACTCTGTACAGGTTTTCGGGCCGCCCATCTCTTTGTGGCATCCCATGCAGTTTTCATGGATCGCCCCATAGTAATAATTGAGCTGCTCTTTTTCCCACTCTTCGGGCGACATTGAGGGGTCCCGGCGGGGTCTGCCGTCTTTGTCGTGGCATTCATAGCAGCTTTGCACCGCATCACCGGCCTTTAAATCAGTCAGGGGTTCGCCGTTTTCATCATGGTGGCAGTCGCCGCATCCGATCCCGTAGTCCTCCGCGTGGGTTTTGTGGTCAAACTCGACGATGCCCATCCGATGCTGCGGGAACGCCTTTTCATTTTTCATCGTCATCACATCAGGAACGGAACCTTCTTCTGCGGCGTTGATCCCGGCAACCAGAAACAGCATCCCGATGCCGGAAAGGGTCAGAATTGTTAAAATTTGTTTAAGCCGTTTGTTCATACCTTCCTCCTTCTTGTTTCACCCTGTAATATAAAATATGCCGATTATCCGACTAAAAGTTTCATACAACCCGGACATTTTTTTGTATCAACGCCTTTGAGTGTTGTCAATAAAAAGGTCGGCTCCGCGCGGGCAAATTTGTTCTATCTATTTTTCAGGCGGGCACGGTGGCCCGTCCTACGCGACAATGCCGACATTTTGTAGGGTCGGCCACCGTGCCGACCTCACATGCGAGCAACCCCATGGTTATGGGGTTGTTCGCCAGAACAAATTCACCGTGGGCAGGCCGAGGTATTGCTGTTCTTCCGGCCAAATTTATGCTAACTGCATGGGTGCTGAATGCTTTTAGAAGAAAAAAGCGCGGCTCGGCTTTTAAGCTTTGGAATATAAAAATTTTTAGGAAATTTTATGATTACTTTGCTCGATTACGGGGCCGGCAATGTGCGAAGTGTGGTCAACGCCATTGAAAAACTGGGCGAAACCGTCCATGTCGCGGCCGGACCGGAAGATATTGACAGAGCGGAAAAACTGGTGTTTCCGGGGGTGGGCAATTTCGGCAGCATGATGCAAGTGCTGCGGGAAAAGGATTACGTGGATGCCTTAACGACCTATATCAAGCAGGACCGCCCCTTTCTGGGTATCTGTCTGGGGCTTCAGGCGCTTTTTGAAAAAAGCGAGGAGGCGCCGGATACCCCCGGCCTGGGTGTGATTGGCGGCACCGTCAAACGCTTTGATACGGATTTATCCGTGCCCCACATGGGGTGGAACGGGGTCGTGATCCGGCAGGACACGGCCATATTCAACCATTTAAATGGCGCGGAGAAATTCTATTTTGTGCATTCCTATCACGTGGTGCCGGATGATCCGGCAGTGGCACTGACCTATACCACCTATGGGAAAGCCTTTGTCAGCAGTATCAAAACCGGAAACCTTGTGGCCACCCAGTTTCACCCGGAAAAAAGCGGAGATGCCGGTTTGGCGGTGTTTCAGAATTTTATCCGCCCGGGCGCCGGCCGGCCGGCCGCAATCCGGCAGCAAACAGAGACGCGGCTGGCCAAGCGGATTGTCGCCTGTCTGGATGTTCGGACCAATGACGCCGGCGATCTGGTGGTGACCAAGGGGGATCGCTATGATGTGCGGGAAAAGGGCGAAGTCCGCAATCTCGGCAAGCCGGTGGATCTGGCCCGCCGCTATTATGAGGCGGATGCGGATGAAATCACTTTTTTAAACATTACCGGGTTCCGGGATTTCCCCTTAAAGGATCTGCCCATGCTGGAAGTTTTGAAGCAGACCTCCCGGCATGTATTCGTGCCTTTGACCATCGGCGGCGGAATCCGGGATTACACGGATCAGTCCGGGCAGACCTATACCGCCCTTGAGGTGGCGGCCGCGTATTTCCGCTCAGGCGCGGATAAGATTTCCATTGGCAGTGATGCGGTTTCAATTGTTGAAAATTATCTGGCCAGCGGCGAAAAGACCGGAAAAAGCGCCATTGAAGAGATTTCTGCCATCTACGGCAACCAGGCGGTGGTTATTTCCATTGATCCGCGGCGGGTTTACGTGGATCGCCCGGCAAATGAGCCTTATCATGTGATTGAAACCGGGCTGCCCGGCCCAAACGGCGAGCGTTTCTGCTGGTTTCAGTGTACGGTCAGGGGCGGGCGGGAAGGCCGGCCCGTGGATGCGGTGACCCTGGCCAAAGCCTGCGAGGAACTGGGGGCCGGTGAGATTCTTGTAAATTCCATTGATCGGGACGGCACAGGTGCGGGCTTTGATATCGAACTGATCAATGCGGTGGCCGATGCCGTCTCCATACCGGTGATCGCCTCCAGCGGGGCCGGCAGCGAGGCCCATTTCCTGGAGGTATTTACCCGAACAGCCGCTGAAGCCGCGCTTGCCGCCGGCATTTTTCACCGCCGGGAGGTGCCCATATCCGCAGTGAAAAAATATCTGGCAGAGAAGGTCGAAATCCGCTTATAAATTCTCCCGTTCGAGTTCGCACCAGTCCGAAGCTGTTTTTGTGCGCCGGATGACAAACGGGAAGCGATCAAAGGCCAGGCAGAGGTCAAAGTCCGTGGCCGGCGAGGATGTGTCTTCCGGGTCAAAAAACCGGCGGGCGGTGTCGGCGGTTTTTAATTCTTTCCGGATATCTTCAAATGATTTTTTTGTCTGCCCGCAAAGGGCATCCCGAATAAATTCGGCGCACAGCGTATCCTCCAGGGCGGGCTCTCTGCCTTCAAAGCCTGAGCAGACCAGGGAGACCTCGCTGGGAGCGGTCTGCTGGATATACTGGATAATTGCGCCGCAGTTAACAAAACTTCCGGTGATCACCGGGTCGGCATGTGCGGCGGCTGTGAGCGCCCGGGTGCCCGAGTGGGTGGTATGGACAATGATCCGGTCGGAAAGGTCCGCATCCTGAATTTCGGACGGGGAGTTGCCGAAATCAAAGCCGGGGAGTTTTTTGGCATGGCGCTCCCCCACAAGAATGCAGTCGGGAATCGACTGCTTCCACTGACGGGCGGTTTCCACTTCCCGCACGGCGATAATTTTAGCCGCCCCGTGCGAGAATGCATAGCAGGCCATGGAAAATGCCCGAAAAACGTCGATGATCACGGCAAAATCGGCGGCTTCCGCCGCACCGGCGGCATAGTGGCGGATATGAATCTGCATAAAGAAGACGGTCCATAAAAAAGGCAGGATGCATACATCCTGCCTCAGCTGGCCAATTATTTTTATTTTTGTAAATAAATCGGGTTTATAACCGTTTGACGTTTACGGCCTGGGGCCCTTTGGCGGTATCTTCCACCTCAAAGGCTACGCGTTCCAGTTCCTTCAGGCTCCGGAAGCCGTCTTCCTGGATGTTGGAATAGTGAACAAATACATCGCCCTGTTCGTCTGTCTCAATGAACCCAAAGCCTTTTTTGTCGTTGAACCATTTTACTCGACCTTCCACGGTTAGCACCTCCTTTCATAATTTTTTGTACAACTCGTCAGGTCATGCTTCGGCGGTTGTCCAAAAGTTTCGCCAACGCGAAAGATCGATAGAAAACACACCCCGAATTGCCCTTCCCGAAATTGCCTGTAAAAAATAAATAAATAACCGTTTATTAGAATAAATGCCGTTTATTATGGATGTCAACAAAAAAACTAATCTTGATTGAAAAATTCAAGTGCCGGAAATCATGAGCTTGTCCTGGCATTGGCATGAAAAATACTACAAAGTGGCATATAGGGCGGGGAAGTCCGGCTGGAAATGATCAAAAAACGTTTGAAATACAACGACTAATCCGTGGCATCAGTTTCAAAAGGCCGGTCGCCGACCAATTCAGCAGACACCCCGTGCTCACCCTTCGGAATCAGGCGATAGATTCGATCCGCGTATTGTTCAAATGATTTCGGATCATGGTGCGAGACCATCAGCACCTGAAACCCCAGGGCCTTCCCCGCTTCATGGACGATTTTAACCAGCCGGGGCACCAGATCCGGATGCAGCCAGCAGTCCTGTTCGTCCAATATCAGAAAACGCCGATGCGCGGCCTCATCCAGGGTCGTCAGGGCGAACATGCGAAGCCCCACTGACAGGATGTTGGCCACCGAGCCGCCCTGGCCTTTGAGAATGTCTTCCCGATGGCCGTCCCGCTCGACCCAGAATTCCACACTGGCGGCATTGCGCTTCCAGTCCACGTCAGCCTTCAGCTCGATGGGCTGCTCCAGGACTTCCTGCAGCGCGATGGTGAGTTTGGTTTCAATGAGATCCAGGAGTTCCCGGAAAAGCTGCTGATTTAAGGTTTCCAGGGCCGCGGCGACCTTGTCGCTAAGCGCCAAATACCGGCGGATGCCGGCCAGGCGATTTTCCGTCCGGTCGGCCGCTTTCCGGGTCTGCTCCTGCCAGGCGGCGAGCCGGGTAAATCTCTGGCGCAGGTCGGCGGGCGAGGGGATCTTTTCGGTTTCAGCCATCTTTTGGGGCCTCCGAATCCGAATCCTCGAGACCCTTGTATTTTTCCGCCACCGCCGCCAGATCCTTTTCAATGCGGTCCAGGCTTTCCTGGTAGGCGGCGCGTTTCTGTTCATTTTCAGCCTGCATGTCGGCCAGCATCTTTTTGAGCGCCTCAATATCGTCTGTGCCGAACTCCGAGCGGGCCTGGGCCTTTAATTCCTCGAGCTGATTCTGCGCGTTTTCCAGGTTGGCCTCAGCCTGAATTTTTCGTTTGTTCAGGCTCTCATAGCGCGTTTTTAGCTCCTCAATTGTCTGTTTGTCCGCTTTCGGATCCGTCATTTCGGGTCGCCTCGTATGCGAGTTGCTTGATCTCATTGACCACGTCGGCTTCGAACTGGTCCATGTTTTTTTCCAAAAACAGCATCAGGCCCTCGCCGGTCTGGGTCCGGCGGGCCTGAAGTTCGGCCAGGCCGGAGACAAAGGCGGAGCCGGTGTCATCATCCGCGGCGGTATCTGCCAAGGCTTCGTAAAACACCTGGTCAAAGGGCTGATGCGGAATCTCAATATATTGACAGGTCCATCCAGTCTGGCAGATATCCAGACGCAGAACCGCCGGGCGATGATGTCTGGCGGCATCGCTTCGGGCCCGGCGGCTGATATTGCCCGGGGTGAGCCAGGAGGTTTGCCCCTTTTGGATTTCCCCCAGGCACCGGTGGATGTGTCCGTTAATGACCAGATCAATGCCGGGGATTTCTTTGGGCCGGATGCGGCCCTGGTCTTCATAGCCCGGGACCATGACATCATGATGGGCCAGCCAGATGACAAGGGGCTTGGAATCGGCTTGCGTGTCCGGATCGTATTTTTCAGGCAGGCGGCGGCCCCAGGACGTGCCCCCGATAATCACCGGCCGGCCGTTTATTTGGATCGGATAGACGGCCGATTCGTTTAAGAGGCGAATTTTGCCGGCCTGCTCAATCACCCGGATGCTGTCATCATCTGTCAGGGTGTTTTCATGCACATCATGGTTTCCATAGATGCCCAGGATTTCCATATCAAATTGCTGCATCACTTCAACCAGCAGCCAGTTCGGGTTGCTGCGGGGCAGGTGAAAGAGATCGCCCAGAATCATCGGCAGCAGGGATTCGGAGCGGGCATAGGCCAGACTCCAGCGGAGTTTCTCCAGGATGACATGCGGGTAGTTATCCTTTCGGAATCCGGGGATGCGGGCTTCCAAATGGGGGTCCCCGATCATCAGAAGGCCCTTATAAGATAGGTTGTCGTATTCTCTGTTCATACGCCGCTTCCACCGATACCCAGGGCGGTTTCCATAAAATGATCCGGGTCAATGGGCTGGCCGCAGGTGGGGCAGATGCCGGCCGTCTGGATGCGGCGGCGAAGCACCGCATCGGTTTTGGATAACTCTTTATCAAGCCCCTGCATTTCCCGGGCCAGCCGGTCCATGTGATTTCGGCTTTTTTTGATCTGCTCAATCAGGTTTTCGAGTTTCTGGGTCTCTGCCGGCTGCGGCGGGGCGGAAAGCCTGGAAAGCCGATCTGCCTGTTGCTTTTTTCGCAACACTTCGGTTTCAAGTACATGCAGGCGATCAATCAGGCGTTTTAATCCATCCGGAGACTGCATATCCGGCGGTGCCGGGCATTGGCCAAGCAAATTCAGACCCGTCCGGGTAGAACGGATACGGCGGTTAAGCGCCTGCATGCGCGTTACAAGCGCCTTGAGCGGCTCCGTGGGTTTCATTTCCGGCGGCGCGTTGACGGGGGTAAGGGCCTCGGCCTGTTTTTGGCAATACCGCCGCCGGATTTCCGCCTCTTGGATGCGTTCAATCATTGCCGCCAGGTGCTTTGTATCGGAAAGCGCCGGCGGGGCCGGCAGGTCGGCAAGGGTGCCTGTCTCCGCGATTGTTTTCTGCGTAAGGCTGTTAAAGACGTTGATCTGCCGGATAAGCCGGGCCAGAAAATCCGTGGGCATCAGTTGGGGCGGCGGGGATAGGGCGGCGCCGGCTTTGGCTGTATCCGCCCAATAGGCGGTTTTTTCCATTGTATGCCGCATCCGGCCCAGGGTGGTCTCAAGTTTTTTTAATTTTTCGCTACCGGCCTGAATGTCCGTATAAACCGTTTCTATATCGTTTATTTTTTTATCCAGCATCTCCAGAGGCGCGAGAGCCTCCAGCCGCTGATCCAGCCGGGCCTTGTCCGCTTCCAGCCGTTTTTCCTGCAGCTTTGCATCCCGGACTTTCTGCCGGTGTACGTTCTGCATTTCAATTAGCTTGATGGTATCCGAGGCAGAGGCGAAAAAAGTCGCCCGCCGGGCCGGGGAGTCATCCAGAAGAAAAATCGGTTTTTTCTGCTCGCCGAAATGCACGTCAAATGCGCCCCCCTCCACATCCACCAGCGGCATTTTAAGCAGGTCGTGAAGATCCTCCGGCACGGCGTTTCGCAGCCGGTGGATTTCCCGGCCGTTTAACATGTAGCTGACGGTTTTGTTTTTTCGCTGCCATTGGACAATATCTCCCTCATGGGTTTCCACAATGATGCGGCATTCCCGCTCGCCGTGGCGCATCATAAAATCTCCGGCCGTATTCCGGGCAAGTATCTGGAGGGCGGCAATGACCGCGGATTTTCCGGTATTGTTCTCCCCGGTCAGCACGGTCAGCCCGTCTGCCGGTTCAATCACCGTATGGGGATGGGACATGAAGTTGATCAGTTCAATCCGTTTGATCAAGGAAACCTCGGGATAAAGCTGTCAGGTTTCAGGCGTCCGCCTCCGCATCCTCCGGCTCAAGCGGTTTTCGGCCGAAAACCCGGGCGCCGATGATGCTGATTTCGTAGAGAATCATCAGGGGAACCGACATCATGATCTGGGTGACCACATCCGGCGGCGTAAGCAGGGCGGAGCCCACGAAAAAAAGCAGCAGGGCGTATTTGCGGTTTCTTTTCAGAAAGGGCACGCTAACCAGTCCGAGTCTGGCCATAAAGGTAATCACCAGCGGGAGCTCGAATACAAAGCCAAAGGCGAGAAGCAGTTTGGCGGAAAAACTCAAATACTCTTTCATCGAAGGCAGCGGTCGCAGGGTTTCCGTGGCAAATCCCAGCAGGAACTTGAATCCATAGGGAAATACGATGAAATAGCCGAAAAGGGCGCCGCCGACAAAAAAAATCGATGATATCAGGACAATGGGCAGCATCAGGCGCCGTTCATTCTTATACAGACCGGGCGCGATGAACATCCAGAATTCATACATGATCACCGGCATGGCCAGCAGAATGCCGGCAAGCAGCGAGACTTTCAAATAGGTGAAAAACGCCTCCGGGATCCCGGTAAAGATCAGGGTATCCCCCTGTTCCATGACGCGAATCAGCGGCCGGGTCAGGATTTCAAACAGTTTTTCCTTGAACAGATAGGCGATGGCGAATCCGACCGCAATGGCAATAGCGCAACGGATCAGCCGGCTGCGGAGTTCTTCCAGATGAGAAGTAAACGGGAGCTTATCGTCTTCATGCATCAGTGCCGGCGTCCGTTCCTTTTTTATCTTTTGATGCGGTTTCCGGATCTTTCTCCGATCGGGGCGAGCCTTTTTCCGTGTTCGCCGCGTCATCGTCGGAGCCGGGCGGCGGCGGGGCACTGTCGGCCGCGTTTTCGGACTCGGAAGCGGTCTTCTCGTGGTCGTACCAGGGGGAGCTGAAGTTACTGCGCATATCGTTTAAGGGTTTTTTGAATTCATTGATCTCTTCGTCGATATCCAAAGAATCCTTGATTTCCTGGGTGGCCTTTTTAAACTCGTTAAATGCCCGGCCAAGGGATTTGGCCATGTCCGGGAGTTTTTTCGGGCCGATGACAACCAGGGCAATGGCTAGAATGACCAGTAATTCCGGCATGCCGATGCCAAACATGAATCGATGGCTCCTTTTAAGAACATTTTGCGGGAGTTTATAATCCCGTTAATATGCGCCTAATAATTCGTCGGCGCGAATATGCGCTGCAATATGGCCGGCTTCCGGGAAAATAAGCGCCTTGCAGGCCAGCTTGCAGGCGTTGATGCTGCCCGGCAGGCAGAATACGGCCGTTTTTTGGATGATCCCGGCGGTGGCACGGGAGACAATGGCCGCCGAATCGATGGCTTCAAAGCTGAGCTGGGTGAATGCCGGGGAAAAAGCCGTCAGTTCTTTGCCGAACATGGGCTTTACAGCCTCTATGGTCACATCCGAGGGGCTGAGTCCGGTGCCGCCGTTGATAATTAAGAGATCCACCGTTTGACGGGCGGCGATATCCGCCACTTTTCTGGCGATGTCAAACCGATTGTCCGCAAGCACCTCATGCAGCACCACAGTGTGGCCTTCCCGTTTGGCATGCCGGTTCATCCAGTGTCCACTTTTGTCATCGGCCAGACCGCGGGTGGTGGAGACTGTGAGGATGCCCACCCGCAGGTGCCCGGGCGCCCCCTTTTTGTGTTCTTTATGCCCCATTTGAAATCAGATCCACCCGATCCATGCCGTCGCATTCGGAAAGCCGCACATTTACGGCTTCATCCGGCCGGGTTTTGATGTATTTGCCGATATAATTGGCCTGTATGGGGAGTTCCCGGTGCCCGCGGTCGATTAATACCGCCAGTTCGATGCGGCCGGGCCGGCCGAAATCCATGAGCGCATCCATGGCCGCCCGAATGGTGCGGCCGGTAAACAGGACATCATCCACTAAAATAATTGGTTTCTCATCAACGGAAAAGGATATGTCGGTCTTTCGCACAATCGGCTGCTGGCTGATGCGGGTCCAGTCATCCCGGTACAGATTGATATCCATATCCCCGGCATTTACGGTGACGGATTCAATCGCCCGGAGCTTGGCCTGGATACGCCGGGCCAGGAACACGCCCCGCGTATGGATCCCCACAAGGGCCAGATCGCCGATATCACTACGATTTTCAATAATCTCGTAGGTGATGCGGGTTACGATCCGGTCCATATCGGCCGCATCCAGTAGTATTTGGTTCTCACTCATGGCTCTATCCCGCATAAAGTTTAAATTAAGGCATAGAATACAACAGCAAAAGAAGCAAGATCAAGATTTATCAAAAGTGTCCGGATTCTGATAAATTAGCCGGGTTCGATACCCACGGTGAATTTGTTCTGGCGAACAACCTCATAACCATGGGGTTGTTCGCGTGTAAGGTCGGCACGGTGGCCGACCCTACTCTACGCGATAATGATCACATATTGTAGGGTCGGCCACCGTGCCGACCGACTTGATTTTGCCTGCGTTTTTTCATATAGAGGAAAGAGCGACTCAATTGACTGAAACGGACTTAGCGGATGGCGCAAGCAGTTTATGGCAGATTCAGATACCGCGTGCAGCGGGGTGATCCTCGCCGGCGGCCTAAGCAAACGGTTTTCGGGTAAAAACAAGGCATTTCTGGAAATCGCCGGCCAGCGGGTGATTGATCATATTTTTAATATCTTCCGGCCGATTTTTGACGAAATTCTTATTGTGACCAATGAGCCGACGCATTATCTGGAATTCGATGCCACTATTGTCACAGACGTGTATTCGGTGAGAAGCTCGCTTACCGGCGTGCATGCCGGCCTTTTTTATGCCCGCAACCCCTTTGTGTTTGTGGCGGCCTGTGATATTCCGTTTTTAAGGGAAAGTCTGGTCCGTACGGTCCTTCAACAAATCGAGTCCAACGCCGGGGTGGTGATTCCGGAAACCCGGACCGGCCTGGAGCCCATGTGCGCGGTGTATGCAAAGACCTGCCTGCCGGTAATGGAGCGGCACATTCAAACTGAAAAGCTTAAAATCCAGAGAATTTTTAAATCCTTTCGGGTTAAGAAAGTCCCGGAAGCGGCGCTCCGGCAGGCGGATCCGGCGCTTCAATCCTTTTTTAATATTAATACACCGGATGATTTGGAAAAAGCGCAATCATGGTACGGCCCGGTGGATTCGCCATAGAGAAGCGAATTATTCAGCCGGTGCGGTGTTTTTGCAGAAAGTAACTTTTGATTCGTAATCGTAATCGGTATTGAATGTTTTCGAGTACGAGTACGAGAACCGTCCCGCTTACGCGGGACTGAGAACGAACGTGATCATTGGAAAAGAAGGCGGGCAGAGAATGGATATACAGGCAATCATTGATGAAATAAGGATGCGGCCGGATGCGGACCGGATCGGTATGATCCTTTCGCATACCGGCATCGTGAGGGGCACCTCCAGAGACGGCCGCGCGGTATCCGGATTAACCGTGGCGGTGGACCATGAAAAGCTGGAGCAGATTATTGAAAAGGAAAAGCGCTCCCCCGGCATCCTGGATATCCGGGTGGAAATTGTGGAAAACGTGCCGCTTTCCGTTGGCGATGAGATCATGCGTCTGGTGGTGGCCGGCGACATCCGGGATAATGTAATCCCGGTGCTGGAGCGGACGTTGACCGCGGTCAAGAAGACGGTCACGGATAAGACGGAAGATTATGTTTAGGTGTAAGGTATAGGGAGTCGGATAATGGCGCAATTTACACATCTTGATGAACAGGGCCGGGCCCGGATGGTGGATGTGGGCGAAAAAACCGCCAGCCGCCGGACGGCCGTGGCTGAGGGCCGGGTCTATATGCGGCCGGAGACCTTTGAGCGGATTATGGGCCGGACGATTTATAAGGGCAATGTCCTGGAAACCGCCCGGATTGCCGGCATCATGGCCGGCAAGAAAACCCCGGATCTGATCCCGCTCTGCCATCCCCTGGACATTCAGCAGATCAGCGTGGATTTTATTCCTGAGGATGAGAGCCATTCGATCCGCATTCAGGCCACAGCCCGGGTGTTTGCGCAGACCGGCGTTGAAATGGAGGCCATGACCGCCGTGTCCGTGGCGGCCCTGACCATCTATGATATGTGCAAAGCCATCGACCGGGAAATGACCATATCCGGGATTCGGCTCATGGAAAAATCCGGCGGAAAAAGCGGCACCTACATCCGGCCTGAAAGTTCATAAGAGTCGATGTCATTAATTTTAGCCTTTCGATGCTGTCATTTCGAGGAACGCGAGTGACGAGAAATCTTGAAAAACCATATAATAATAAGATTTCTCGCTGGCGCTCGAAATGGCAATCGAGCCGAATTTCGCTCTTAAGTTAATGGAATCGTCATAAGCCGAACTGCGGGCAGGGATACATATGAATCGAGCAATGATTTTGAAAAAGGGTTTATGCAGATAGCCCCGTGGATTGAACTGGCGCTTTATGCGCTGGGCGGGTTTTTGGCCGGCGGCTTGACGGCCTGGCTGATTACGCATGGGATCCTGTCCCGCCGGCTGCGCGCCGCCCGGCAGGCGCTTGAGGCCCAGCATGAAAAATTTCTGGATGCCTCCAATGCCCTGGCGTCTGCCAACGCCCGTCTGGAAGAAATTGGCGGACTAAAAAACACCCTTTCCAGCCGCGAAGACGAAATCCGGGACCTTCAACAGGCGGCGGCCCAATATCAGCGGCGCATCGCCGAACTTGAGACGATCCTTGAAAAAGAGCGGGCGGCGGCTTCGGAAAAATCGGCAATGATCGAAGAGGTCAAATCCCGGATGGCGGATTCCTTTGAGGCGATGGCCGCCCGCGCCCTTTCAGAGAACAACCAGTCATTCCTGGAATTGGCCGGTACCAAGTTTTCCGGGTATCTGGAATCCGCGAAGCAGGAATTAAAAACCCGGGAAAAAGCGGTCAATGAAGTGGTTCAGCCGATTGCCGATAAACTCGAAAAATACGATCAAGAGGTCCGGTCCATGGAACGGGTGCGGGAGAAAGCCTATGGCGAGCTGTCCCAGCAGGTAGTTTCTCTTGTCCAGACCCAGAGCGAACTCCAGCGGGAGACCGGAAAACTCGTCAATGCGCTGCGTATGCCCCATGTGCGCGGCCGCTGGGGGGAGATCACCCTGCGGCGGGTGGTTGAAATCTCGGGCATGCAGAACCGGTGCGATTTTTTTGAACAGGTGTCCAGCCAGACCGGCGGCGGAGGGCTTCGGCCGGACATGGTGATTCAGCTGCCCGGCGACCGGCGGGTGGTCGTGGATTCAAAGGTCCCGATCACCGCCTACCTGGATGCCCTTGAAGTGGAATCCCGCGAGGAGAGCGAGGAAATGCTTGCCCGGCACGCCCGCCATGTTCAAACCCATGTGCAGAAGCTTTCCCAGAAAAGCTATTGGACACAGTTTGCCCCAACGCCTGAGTTTGTCGTACTTTTTATGCCGGGCGAGAATTTTTTCAGCGCCGCGCTGACAAAGATGCCGAACCTTATCGAGGATGCCGCGGAAAAGGGGGTAATTCTCGCCACCCCGACCACGCTGATTTCGCTTTTAAAGGCCGTGGCCTACGGATGGAAGCAGGAGACCGCGGCGGAGAATGCCCGGGCGGTAAGCGAGCTCGGCAATGAACTGTATAACCGGTTTCATTCAATGCTAAACCATATGAACAAGCTGGGCAGGGACCTGGACCGGAGCGTGGGTACATTCAACCAAACCGTCGGCTCCATGGAAAAGCGGGTCATGCCCGCCGCCCGACGGCTCCAGGAGATGGGCGTGAGCTTGAATGACGGCAAGCCGCTTCCCGAGCTTTCGCCGGTTGATGACAAACCCAGGCATGTCGATGCCGAGGAAGACGATGAATAGGAAGAAACGCAAAATCGGATACCCCAGGATTTGGGTTTTTGTGTCGATCTTTTTTCTTTTATCCGCCGTTTTGCCGGTTTTGCCGGCGGTCTCCCAGGCGACTGCGGGGCAAGCCGACATCCAGAAGCTTTCCCGGGATAAACTCCCCCGATTTTCAGATGATTTGGACCTGGCCCGGCTATCTCCCGCCATCCAGTCAAGCCTTGCGTATTATGAAAAGCTTCCGGATTCCCGTGAATTCGAATTTGCGGGTCAGACGTACCGGAGCGGTGAGCTGAAAGCGGGGCTGTCCGGATTTCTGGCATTTTTGGCGGAAACCCCCGCCCAGACAGCCTTAAACAAATGGATCACCCGGCATTTCCATGTTTATGCGGTGACCCGAAACAACAAGCCCGGCGGCATGCTGTATACCGGATACTACATCCCGGTTTTAAACGGCAGCAGAGATAAAACCGATAAATACCGATACCCCGTGTATCCCCGGCCCTCCGATCTGGTCACCTTTAAACCGTCTGATTTTTGCAAGACCTGCCCCCAAACCCCGGTGGTCGGCCGGTGTGCCGATGGCGGGGTGGTCCCCTATTATACCCGCCAAACCATTGAAAGCAGACCAGTCCTGAAAAAAACCGCCGCGCCGATTGTATGGGTGGATGATCCGGTGGATCTGTTTTTTCTCCATGTTCAGGGCTCCGGCATCGTCCGGCTGCCGTCTGGAGAGCGCATTAATGTCCATTATACCGCATCAAACGGCCATCCCTATAAAAGCATCGGCCGATATCTGATCCATAAGGGAAAAATCGCCCGCAAAAACCTGACCATGCAGTCCCTTCGCCGTTATCTGGAGAACCATCCGGAAAAACAGGCGGCCATATTTGCCCACAACCCGCGGTATGTGTTTTTCAAAGAAGCGCCCGGCGGGCCCGCCGGATGCCTTGATGTTGAACTGACCCCCGGCCGCTCCATTGCCATGGATCAGAGCGTTTATCCCCGCGGAACGTTGGCGTTTATTCAGACGGAAAAGCCGGTGCTCGATCAATCCGGCAAGGTGAAAAAATGGCAGCCCTTCTCCCGGTTTGTCCTAAACCAGGATACCGGTGACGCCATCCGTGGCATCGGCCGGGTGGATATTTTCTGGGGCGGCGGCCATTACGCCGAAACCGCCGCCGGCAGACTGAAGCATCCGGGAAAGCTTTTTATTTTATTGCCCAAATAGATACTGTTTTGTTGTATTGGGCCTCAGCCAGGGTCTGCGTGCGCACCTTCTAAGTAACTTCACGGTTTAAGGTATCGGGTTTAAGGTGTAAGGTCAATAAAATCAAGAAGTTATGGTCGGCACGGTGGCCGACCCTACGATGGATCGGGTTTTTCCCCATTCGTAGGGCGGGCCACCGTGCCCGCCTGAAAAATAGATAGAACAAATTTATCGTGCCTTAGTGCCTTTAAAGTTACTTATAGGCTCGGTCCCGGGCGGCAGCCCGGGGGGATTACTTCTAAGGAACTTAACGGTTTAAGGTATCGGGTATAAGGTGTAAGGTAAATGAAATCAAAGCTTTATGCTTTAAGCAGTTCACGGTTCATAGTTCACAGTTTAAAAGACTCAGCGCTTTTGGCTTTGAAAAAGGCTTATAAAAAAGGGCAATTTCCTTTAAGTCCCGCTTTGGCAAAGGGGGATTTAGGGGGATTTGTCATCATGGCCCAATACAAATCCCCCCAATCCCCCCTTTTTCAAAGTGGGGGTGCGGCACAGCTCAAGGCTCACAGTGCTTCGTATTCTATGTATCTGCGGCAAACTTAAAAAACGCTCAATTTAGGTTTATATGTCCCAGCATGTTATTGGTTTGCCGGCATCCGTTGACGCAGGGGTCGAATTTTTCCCAGCCGGAGCATGGCCGACGGCGACCATAAGAACGGCCATACGATCTTCATCCCCGAGATCCTTGCCCGGGTGGATAGATGAAGGGCTTTTTTCCAAAAAACGGCTTGATCAAATTCGGTCATCACCATCTGGAACACCGCTTCCTTCAAGGCCCCAAGCACCGCACCGGCCATCACGATTTTGCCGGCTATGAGAAATGTGTCCAAATCGCCGAAGGCAACGAGCATCGGTTTGGCGCTTGGCGTAAAAGGTGTCAGGGGGTGGCCTATGCTTTGCCGAATGACGTTTTTTCCCGCCGTGGCCCCCATATCAATGGCATGATAGGCCTGTTTGGATAATGGCTGAGGCAGCTCCGCGGCATCCCCTGCCGCAAATACATTGTTATAGACCGGATGCTGAAGACACTCATTGGCCGGCACCCATTGATCGGATTGTTCGGTTAGGTTGGATGCGGTTAAAAACGGGCAGGGTTTGATTCCTGCGGTCCATAGCGTGGCATCGGATTCGAGCTGACTGCCGCTTGAGAGCGTAACAGCGTCCGCCGATACCTCTTTAACGGATTCGCCGGTTAAAAATTCAACCGCATAGGGCCGGCAGTGCTTTTTGATGACGGATGCAACATCCGCCGGCGCATCGTATAAGAGCTTTTCCTGCCGCTCAATGATGCGGACCCGAAGTCCCGGATGCCTTCTGTAGCCGCGAAGGATTTCCCCCAAGGTCTCAACCCCTTCCAGACCGCCGCCCACAATGTTTATGAAGAATTCTTTCCGGGTTCGGGCAAGCCGGTTAAGTTGCCGGCTGATCGCACGGCAGTGGGAAACCTGTTTAAAGGGCATCGCATAGCGATCTGCGCCCGGAACCCCATAGGTGTTGATGGCGCTGCCCGCGGCAATGATGCAAAAATCATAAGCCAGTTCGTTCCCCCGCCGGGTGCGGATCCGGCTTTTTTCCGGCAGGATCTCTGTGACAGTGTCATACAGATATCCATGGCCGGCCTGTCTCACGATGGCCTGGTTTGAAAACCGCAGCATAGCGGGTGTTTTAATGCCTGAAATAATTTCATGAATGTTCGGGAGAAATTCAAACCAGGGCCTTTTATCGATTACTGTGACCGCGTATTCTTCGCTCAGTTGAAGTGCCGCTTTAAGACCGGCAAAACTGGCGCCGATGATGATGACCCGGGGACGTGTATCCATAATTTCCATCTTCATTTATTTTCTTTGCTTGCCAAATAGTTTTGTTGAAAGCTGTTCATAACTGTTTTTACCGTCTTTATCGCCTTACTCTTAATCTTACTCTTAATCTTACTCGCCAACTTTCAAGCCTGCGCCGAGCTGGTCCGGTGCTTCAGGTTATACAGCATCAAAACGCCGCCCAGAATCGCCAGCCCGCCGCTTACGGCAAAAAGGCTCTGGGCGCCGATGATATCAAAGAGGTAGCCGTTGATGAAAAAGCCCAGCATGATCCCCAGGCCGTAAGTAACGGCATTGTTGACCGCCTGGCCCAGGGTTTTGGCCTCGCTGGGGGTCAGTTTGTCGATGTAGAGGATGCTGGCCACGTGAAACGCCCCGTAGGTAAAGGCGTGCAGGAGCTGGGTTAACAGGATCAGAACCGCCGATGCGGCGAAAAACATAACCAGCCAGCGCAGCCCGGCCACGGCAAAAGAGAGGATCAAGACATACTCATAGGAAAACCGCCGGAAAATCCGCTCGGAGTTAATCATCACGAATATTTCGGCGATCGAGGCAAGCGCCCAGGCAATGCCGATAAATGTCCCCTTATACCCCAGGTTCTCCAGATGAATGGAAAAAAACCCGTAATACGTGCCGTGGCTTAACAGCATTAAAAAAGCAGCGGTTAAAAAAAGAATCACCTGTTTGGAAAGAAGCGCCCGGGCGCCCGCGGAAAATGTGGTCTGCCGGGATGATGCCGGCGCCGGGGTGCGCGCGGCGATCATAAAAAACATCAGTTTGCCGGCCAGGATGAGCACCAGAATGATATGGGTCGAGGACGCCTCGATGGCCCGGCCGACAATAATTACGGTCAGAATAAAACTGATGGAGCCCCAGGCGCGCAGCCGGCCGTAGCTGTTTTTCTCCTTTCCCAGCAGATCCATGGAAAAGGATTCGAGAAATGAGATCAAAGGGGCGTGAAAAATGCCGTAAAATGCCGTAATGGCGAGCATGGCATAAAAATCGGTGGTCAACAGGTAAAACGACCAGACGCCTGCGCTGATCAGTGCACAGAAAAGGTAGATGGGCCGGCGGATCAGAAAGCGATCGGCCAGCGCGCCCCAGAGAAGGGGGAAAAGCGCGGTGGCAAAAGTCCGGATAGCGGAGAGCACACCGATCTGAAAACCGGTGAAATCCAGGTGGTAGCAGTATAAATTAAAATACGGCAGATAGATGCCAAGTATGCCGAAGTATAAAAAATACTGCGGGGCAAGTATGTATTTGACCGATCGCATGCGGGATCAGCCCCTTATTCAACCGCCGCCGTTTTGTCCAGGACCTCTTTGTCCAGCATGACCGCCAGCCAGCGGGTCTCTTCGTTGCTGCCCATTGCGATCTTCAAAACCATGGTAAGCGGCACGGATAACAGCATGCCTACGGGCCCCAGCACCCAGCCCCAGAAAACCAGGGAAAGAAATACCACCAGTGTGGAAAGGCCCAGCCGGCCGCCCTGCAAACGCGGTTCAATGAAGTTGCCGATACTGGTATTGATCACAAAGTAGCCCACTGCCGTCAAAAGGGTGTGCAATGGGCCGAGCTGGATAAGCGCCAAAAGAACGGCCGGCACCGCCGAAATAATGGAGCCGATATTGGGAATATAGTTGAACAGAAAAGCCACCAACCCCCATAAAATGGGGTAATCCACCCCGAGAATGGAGAGCCAGATCCAGACCAGTACGCCGGTCAATAGGCTCAGCAGGGTTTTTAACGCCAGATAGCGGTTTACGCTTTCCGTGAACTGGCCGAAATTGGACAGGGATTTTTCCGGCGATTTCAGGGCCGCCCGGATTTTATTCGGAAATCCGGCCGCTTCAAAAAGAATAAATATGACGGTAAGAAGAATCAGAAAGGCATTGGTCAGCACACCGCCCAGGGCGGTCAGGGTTTTTCCGGCCATCTGCATGGCAATGCCCGGATTCAGATGTTTGCGGAGCATCTGGTCGGTGATCTCAATTCCCATCTTGTTTAACCAGCTCTGAAGGCTGGTTGATTTGGCAATGAGCGTTTCCCGGTATATGGGCAGTTGGCTGGTAAATTCATTGATTGATCCGCCCACGAATCGGGCCAGCAGATAACCGATGGCCACCATGAGGGCAATGATAGATATGATGGCAATAATGGTGGGCACCCGTTTGCGCTGCATCCAGAAAAGAGGGGGGGTGAATATGATGGCAATGAAAATCGCCAGAAAAAACGGCACCAGGATATCTGCCGCCGCCTTCATACCGGCGATAATTATCACAAAGCAGGCCCCGGCGATCATCATGACCACTGCCCGCGGCATCTCCCGTCCCTGCAGCGTTTCCATTTTTTCCCCTCCTTGGTTGAAATTCCAGCGAATGTTATGAGCCCTGGCTGATCATTTTGATTTTGAATCTAACAGAATGATCGGGTTCCGGCAATTTTATTCCGGCAGCCAAAGGTGTGGCCACGCTAAATTCGTTCTAACCGCAAAATCCATACCCCCGGTCCTGTTAACGCTAAGGTTGGGATTCGTTTTCTTCGCTATCGGGATCGAAATCGCTATCGGGATCGAAATCGATGCTGTAGACTTCCTGATCCTCTCGAACTTGGTATCCTCTTCCGCCGAGACGGCTGAGCATCGCGGCCATACGGTCGAGTTCATCCTTGCGGTTCCGGCTTTCCATCTTGTCCAGCGCCTTGCCGACAACCAGCACATCTTAAATCGCCGCGCACTCAAGCGCGGAGCCACGAGCGATTTCGAAATAACGCCTTCGGTCGGCTTCCGCGGTCTTGCCATTACCTTCGGCGATATTGAGCGGTATCGACTGGCTGGCCCGAAGCCATTGATCCCGGGCGGGCCGATGGACTCCGTTCAGGCTGTCGGCCTTCTCGTAAACCCATGCAACGTAGCCTGTTGAAAGGCGATAGACGTCCAGTTTTCCGTGTCCAAGGGTCATATTTTTTTCGATCCCGATCCCGATAGCGATTTCGATTTGGATACAGAACAAATTAGCCGTGAAGGTCAAGCATTGAGCCTTGACATTGAACCGAATATTCCCTAATTGAACAAATTATTTCATCCGTTTACATAGGGCTTTATTGAAAAGCCTGCGCATCAGGTTATTTTATTGTGACAGGCATTCAAATCCAAACATGTTTGAGCAGGAGTTGTTATGAACAGTAATTTCAGATCAATTGTTTTTAAAACCGGCCTCATCAGCATCCTTCTGTGCTTTCTGGCGGTTTCGGCCGCAGCGGAGCAGACCGCGCCAAAGGCGGTGGCCCCCGCAGAAAGCTATCAATTCGGCACCGTGCTGGAGGGAAACGATGTGATCCATGATTTTGTTATCCAAAATACGGGGGATGCCCCCCTGGATATCGAAAACGTGCGCACCGGGTGAGGCTGCACCACGGTCTCTTATACGAGACAGATCCCTCCCGGTGGTGAGGGAAAAATAAGAGTCAAAGTCAGCACCAAGGGCTACGGGGGCCGGGAACTGAAAAAAAGCGCCCGGGTGATTACCAATGATCCGGAAAATAAGGAAATTCGCTTATGGGTCCGGGGTGAGGTCGAAAAATTCGCCACCGTTAAGCCAAAGCGCGTTATCTTAACCGGCAGTACAGAAGAGACCATCGAGCAGACGGTCACCATTATTCCGGAAACCAAAGAGGCTTTCAGAATACTAAAGGTCTCGGCCATGAAAGGCACCGAGATCACGCATGAACTAAAGGAAACCAAAGTTTCCGGCAAACCGGCCTATGAGCTCAAAATTACCAATATCAAGGATACGCCCGGCCGATACTATGACCGGATTACGCTTTTAACCAGCAGAGACGATCATGCCCCCATATCCGTTGTTGTCACCGGCGATATCCGGGAAAAGGCCGGGGACGCCCAGTAGCGCCTATGGGTAGCGTCCGGATTTTAACATTTGACTGCGACGGGGTGTTGTTCGATACAGAGGCCGCCAATAAGGCCTTTTACAATCAAATACTGGCCCATTTGAACCGGCCGCCCATGACCGAGGCGCAATTCGCCTATGCCCAGATGCAGACGGTGGATCAGGCCCTGGCCAATCTTTTTCCGGATGCCGAATCCTACGAAAACGCCCAGGCATACCGGAAAGCGACCGGCTATGGGCCGTTTATCCCCCATATGGAAATGGAACCGGATCTGATTGACGTGCTGGAGAAATACAGTTCGGTTTTGACCCTGGCTGTGGCCACGAACCGTTCGGACACCATGGGCCGGGTGCTGGAAGTCCATGGTATTGCCCATTATTTTGATCTGGTGGTCACCGCCCTGGATGTGGATCACCCCAAGCCGCATCCCGATTCCCTTCTTAAAGTCCTGGCCCATTTTGACGCCGCACCGGCGGAAATGCTGTATGTAGGGGATTCAACGGTTGACGCCCAGGCGGCTTTTGCGGCCGGGGTGCCGTTTGCGGCATACGGCAACTCCGAAATCCCCGGTGATTACCATATCCGCCGGCTTTCCGAACTGGACGGCATTCTCATGCCGCAGGCAGATCGTGTCGGGTCAAATGACGGATAAACAGACCATATATCTGATTGACGGCACCGCCTACATCCACCGGGCGTTTCATGCCATCCGCGGTCTTTCCAACTCCACCGGTCTGCCCACGAATGCGGCTTACGGCTTTGCCCGCATGCTGATCAAGCTTATCCATGACCGAAGTCCCGCCTATGCGGCCATGTTTTTTGACAGCAAGGCCCCGACCTTCCGCCATGAGATCTATGCGGACTACAAGGCCAACCGGCCGCCCATGGCCGAGGAAATGGCGATTCAGATTCCCTATATCAAGGCCATTACCGAGGGCTTTAACATCCCGATTATTGAACAGGAAGGCTATGAGGCCGATGACCTGATCGGCACCTATGCCCGGATCGCTGAAGAGGGCGGCTTTTTTGTGATCATGGTGACCGGGGATAAGGATTTTGTTCAACTGATCACGGAAAACTGCATTATCTGGGACCCCATGAAGGATATCCATATTGACCGCGAAAGCGTCCGGGAGACTTACGGCATTCAGCCCCCTCAAATGGTGGATGTGCTGGGGCTTGCCGGGGACAGCTCGGACAACATTCCCGGGGTGCCGGGCGTCGGTCAGAAAACCGCCCTGAATCTGCTGAAAACCTATACGGATATGGCGGACCTGTATGAACGGATCGACACCCTCAAATCCCCCAAACAGCGGGAAAAGCTTCTGGCCAACAAAGAGCAGGCGTTTTTGAGCCGCGATCTGGCCGCCATCCGAATCGATGCCCGGCTTCCCTATGACCTTGAAGCCTTCAAGCGCCGGCCGGAGGACCCCCAGAAGCTGGGCCGGCTGTTCCAGGAGCTTGAGTTCCGGCAGCTCCAGAAGGATTATCCGGCCGAGGCCGAGGAGAAGGCGCATGTCTATCAGGCCATCCGGGATGAAGCCGCTTTGGCCGATTTAATCGCCGCGTTAAGGGCCTCGGAAATTTTTGCCATTGACACGGAAACCACGGATTTAAATCCCATGGCTGCCGAACTGGTGGGCATTTCCGTGGCCCTTGAGCCGCATCAGGCGTTCTATATCCCGTGCGCCCATGTGGGTGAAGGGGCGGAGCATCAGATGGACCGGCAGACCGTGCTTGAGCGTTTAAGGCCGGTGCTGGAAGATGAAACGATCCACAAAATCGGCCAGAACATCAAGTATGACTGGATGGTATTCAGGCGCTGCGGGGTGTATCCGGCCGGCGTGGTGTTTGACACCATGGTGGCCTCCTACCTCATCAATCCGGGCAAACGCGTGCATAACCTGGACCAGATCGCCCTGGATTACCTGGGGCATAAAATGATTTCCTACCAGGAGGCGGTCCGTGAGGGCGATCATACCCTGGACTGTTTTGACCAGGTGGCCATCGAAAAGGCCACTGAATATGCCGGCGAAGACGCGGATGTCACCCTTCAGGCCCACCATATCTTCCGGCCCATGCTGGCGGAAGCCGGCCTGATGCCCCTGTTTGAAAAGGTTGAGATGCCTTTGATCCGGGTGCTGATGAAAATGGAGGAGACCGGCATCCGGGTGGACAAGGACCGGCTCCGGGAGTTCTCCAAGGATCTGGCCGCCCAGCTTGAGCAGACCGAGGCGGCCATATATGTGCAGGCGGGCGAGGAATTTAATATCAACTCCTCCCAGCAGCTGGGCCGGATTTTGTTTGAAAAACTAAAGCTGCCCACCCAAAAGAAAACCAAGAAAAAGACCGGCTACTCAACGGATGTGGATGTGCTGACCGCGCTTTCCGAACGCCATGAGCTGCCGGCTTTGATTCTTCATCACCGCTCGCTCGCAAAGTTAAAATCTACGTATGTGGATGCCCTGTTTGATCTGATAAACCCGGAAACCGCGAGGATTCATACCTCATACAACCAGACCGTCACCGCCACCGGAAGGCTTTCTTCATCAAACCCCAATCTGCAGAACATCCCCATCCGCACCGAGGCGGGCCGGGACGTGCGCCGGGCCTTCATCCCCAGGGATGGCTGGTCATTTGTCTCCCTGGATTACTCCCAGGTGGAACTGCGGCTTCTGGCCCATTACTCGGATGATCAGATTTTAATTGAATCCTTTCAGGCGGACGAGGATGTGCATACCCGGACTGCAGCCGAGGTGTTTCATGCGGACCCTGTTTCGGTCACCAGCGAGCTCAGGCGGCAGGCCAAGGTCATTAATTTCGGCATCATTTACGGCATGGGCGCCTACAGTTTATCCAGGGAACTCGGTATCAGCCATAAAATGGCCCAAACCATCATTGACCAGTATTTTACGCGGTATGCCGGGGTCAAGCGCTTTATTGACGAAACCATCGAGTCCGCCCGCCGGACAAAACAGGTGTCCACCGAGCTGGGGCGCATCCGTTTTTTGCCGGATATTGACAGCCAGAACAAGAACTTCCGCGCTTTTGCCGAAAGAACCGCCGTGAATACACGAATTCAGGGAACCGCCGCGGATCTGATCAAGCTGGCCATGATCCGGGCGGATCAGTTTTTAACCGATCAGGAGCTGCGCTCGGCCATGCTGCTGACCGTACATGATGAGCTGGTATTCGAGGTGCCGCCGGATGAACTGATGAGCGTCCAAACCGGGGTAAAAGAAATCATGGAGACCATCTGGTCCTTTAAGGTGCCGCTCAAGGTCAATGGGAGCGTGGGCAGCGACTGGGCGGAGGCCCATTAGTCGCCGCCGCCCTCCTCTTTTGATGCGGGCCGTCGCTCCGCGTCCTTTACCGCCGCATCCACGGTCTTATAGATATTTCGGAAATGGTCGTGGAAGCTGGCCGGCGAGATATTGCCCACTTCAATGAATTTGACCACGATCTCCTTTACGGTTTTCAAGACCATCTCTTCCTGTTTATAGGCCATATATATCCCTCATTTATCCTATTTTACGTCTTAATCTTAATCTAAAAAATGGTCCCAAAATCCACGGAAGCTCTTTATACTGCCGATGCCACTAAATTTTCCGTACCTGCCATCCTGAGCGTCAGCGAAAAACCCTCGGCCGCTGTCATTCCGAGCGCCAGCGAGGAATCTTAAGTTTTTAAAAACCCAACCATACCAAATGGCCGCTGTCATTCCGAGCGTCAGCGAAAAACCCTCAGCACCTGTCATTCCGAGCGTCAGCGAAAAACCCTCGGCCACTGTCATTCCGAGCGTCAGCGAGGAATCTTAAAGTTTCATCAACTGCATTCATATCAAAGAGCCCTGATTGATACAATCCATTACTTGACACCTGAGAGCCGGGTTTCTATACTGTCCCTTCAAATTTTTAAAGATTATTCAATCGATCGCCTCTCTTGGCGTCCATGATAGTTGACATTAGGAAGATGAAATGCTCAGAAACGAGGGAAAAAAAATCGGCCGGAACGACCCCTGTCCCTGCGGCAGCGGCAAGAAATACAAAAAATGCTGCATGAATGCCGAAACCCCGCGGCCGGTGGATTATAAAAAATTATATGCGGATAAATACAATATCCGGCTCAAAAGCGAAAAGGATATCGAACAGATAAGAACCTGCGGCAAACTCGTGCTTGAAACCCTGGATCTGGTCGAAGCCCAAATCAAGCCCGGAGTTACAACCGATGAATTAAACACCCTGGCCCATGAGTATGCGGTAAAACACGGCGCTGTGCCCGCCCCCTTAAATTACCGGGGCTTTCCTAAAAGCATCTGCACATCGGTCAATGAAGTGATCTGCCACGGCATCCCCGGCGACTATAAGTTAAAAAACGGCGATATCCTGAATGTGGATGTCACCCACTGCCTGAACGGATTTTATGCGGATGCCAATAAGACCTATTTTGTGGGCGAGCCCGGGCCGGCGGCCAAAAAAATCGTCAGCGTGGCTGCGCAAAGCCTTAAATCCGCCATGGAGATGCTTGCGCCCGGCAACCACGTCGGCGACATCGGCTGGGCGATCCAGAAATATGCGGAAAGCGCAGGGTGTTCCGTGGTTCGCGAATTCGTCGGCCACGGGGTGGGGTATGAATTTCACGAACCCCCCCAGGTCCCGCATTACGGCAAAAAAGGAAACGGCATCATGCTGGTGCCCAACATGGTTTTTACCGTGGAACCCATGATCAACCTCGGAAAAGCCGATCTGTTCATCGCAGACGATCAATGGACCGCCATTACCGCAGACCGCAAGCTCTCCGCCCAGTTCGAACAGACCTTTGTGATCACCGACGAGGGCTTTGAAAGCCTGACCCCGTTTGGCCTTTAAACCGTCTTACTCTTACTCTTACTCTTACTCTTAATCTTACTCTAAATTTCCTTCTGTCTCCTTCTCCCTTTGAGAGAAGGTCGGGATGAGGGTAAAACCGGCTTATTATTCACATCTTCGCATCTCGTATGGATTTTTCCTTGATCGAAGTCAAAAAATACGCCATGCTCTCAAAAGATATCCGCTCACTGCTAATCACTTCACGGTTTTTTGCCTATGCAGCTTGTCATAAATACACCCGGGACTTTCGTAACTCAAAAAGACGGGATTTTCAGGCTGAAGCAGGAAGAAAAGAAGTTCGACGTATCCCCCCGAAAAGTCGAATCCATTCTCTTGACTAACAAGGCCATGCTCTCCACCCAGGCCGTCAACCTCGCCCTTGGAACACAGTGTAGGGCGTACCTGTTTACCGGCAGAAAAATAACATCGTCTATCTTTTCCCCTTCTGCCAGAGAGCTTTCCGCCGGATTTAAGTACGGGGACAGGGCTTTGGCCGGGAATTGGTGAATGATGATGTGCTGTCGCAGTTTTTTTGAAGCAATTGGAGGTCACAAATTGTGACCTTAAAGAATTCGCTGCAAACAGATTAGGATTAAGAAGAGGATTGAAATGTCGGAAATGATTTCATCTGAAGCGATTGCTTCGAAAATCTATCTCATCCGCGGTGTCCGAGTCATGCTCGACAGAGACCTTGCCGAACTATACGGGGTCGAAACAAAAGTATTGAAACAGGCGGTCAGAAGAAATATCGATCGATTCCCTTCTGATTTCATGTTCGAGATGAGCAAAGAGGAATTTACCAACTTGAGGTCACAAATTGTGACCTCAAGTTGGGGCGGCGCAAGATATAAACCTTTCGCTTTCACAGAACAAGGGGTTGCCATGCTTTCAAGCGTTTTAAATAGTGATCGGGCCATCAAGGTCAATATAGAAATCATGCGGACCTTTACGAAAATCCGTCACATGATTTCAGCCAGTGAAGAACTGAAGCAGGAAGTTAAAGAATTACGCAAACAGACGGATGAGCGGTTTCAGGTGGTATTCGAAGTGCTGGACCAACTGCTGAACCCGGAAAGCGAGCCGAAAAAGAAAATCGGGTTTACGGTGAAGGAAAAAGTCAGCAATTATTTTTCAACAACGGGATAGTTTCTGCAATCGTATGGGCAGTTTTAATGGATTACAGGCTCTGGGGATTACTGATACCGGCGAAATCATATTCTAAAAAGGGGTACCCATTTAAAGCAAGTGTAGATGAAAAAGCCGCCCATGGTTATCCCCTGGCCACGATGGACATCGATATCTGGGTGATGCCGTCGCCTGATAACGCCGAAGCGGTCCTTCGGGAATTGCGCTGTTTCGGCGCGCTTTTGCACAATCTGACCAGGCAAGATCTTCAGACAGATGGAACTATTTTTCAAATAGGCGTCGCTCCGAGACGCATTGATATTATCACAGCCGCATCAGGACTCCGGTTTGAACCTACATACAAAACTTCAATCCCGGTCAACATTGATGGGATTGAAGTCCGCATTCCTTGGATCAGCGATCTTATTATCAACAAGAAAAAAACTGGAAGAACAAGAGATCGGCTGATGCCGAGGCGCTGGCAGCTTAGAAAGATTCGGAGCAAAAAGGATAGATCGTGGTTTGCTTCACTCAGGCCTTTGGCATTTCCAATCATCTGGACGTTTAAGCGGGCGGTGCAACCTTTAATTCCGTCGCTTTCCGGGGGGGGCGAATCAATTAAAATTGGTGTTGCCCCCGGCATACTCACTACCCCCTTCGTCTTAATCTTGCTCTTACGTTTACCCTAAAGAGATCGCTGGAGGCATCTATTGTCAACAACCTTTCTCCGCCTCGGCGTCTAATATGTGATGGAACAGTTAGGTACTTCGTTTAGAGGTCATCATTACGCCTGTGGGGAATGCCAAAATCCAGCTATAGGTCAAATCGGAATTGCAACAACGATTATGGTGACAAGATAAAAGGCAGATAGAGCGAAATTTGCTGCCTATGGAAACCACCATATGTGGTATGGCTGCATTTTAATGTATAGCTGACTCTTTCTTTTTACAATGTTGATTTATCAGGCTGGCTCCGCTGATGAATATATTAGCAAGGAAGGCTGAGATTCTGATCGACCCAGATTTTAGAGATCCAGCCTTCCAATATAACTATTCCTACTCAAGAATCTCCAGCACTTTCACAGCAAGATCTTGACAAAATACATTTACATGGATATAATATGCGCATAATTTTTGCGCACAAGGAGGTCACATGAAAGTAGTTAATTTTTATAACACCAACGCGCCAAAAAAGGCTGCCAATCTCAGCATCAACAGCGATCTTCTCATGAAGGCAAAAGAGCTCCATATAAACCTTTCAAATGTTCTGGAAAATCATCTTATAGAAATGCTGGCCGAGGCAAAACAGCATGAATGGAAGAAAGAGAATCGAGATGCAATTGAGGCCTACAATCATCGCATCCAGACAAAAGGTGTTTTCAGTGAAGGCTTGAAGAAATTTTGATGGCTCAATTCGATGTGTATGGAAATTCCAACCCGGAAACAAATCAAGAAATTCCTTATTTGCTCGATGTTCAGGCCGACTTGCTCGATACGCTGGCAACACGAGTGGTTGTGCCTCTTATAAATGCCTCGGCTGCGGGAAAACCTCTCCGGCATCTCAATCCCGAATTCACGGTCAATGAAACCCTGGTTATTATGTCTACCTCCGAGTTAGCCGGTATTTCGGTCCAATCAATGGGGCAAAAGGCGGGCACCCTTAAAGATCGGCGCGATGAGATAATTGCAGCACTTGATTTTTTACTCACCGGCTTCTGACGTTCTGAAACGGTTGATAATCTCGCCTGCCGTACCCGCCCCGGAAAGCAAAGTGCGTTATCTGTTTTAAAGCGAGATGGTCACAACTCCAGTTTGTTTCTTTAATTTTCAGAATTTGGTTGGCCGGTTTGCTATAGTAGGCGGCGAATGCCGCTTATATACAGATTAATCTTGGTCTATCCCGATCGAAATAGGGATCGAAATAATAGGCACTGGATTTTTCTGGGTAATCAAATTTCAGAAAATGCACCATGCGGCTATAAACTTCAGCTATGCGAATTTTAGGACCGCTCAGCACTCTCAAACAGAAAAGGCAGTAATGCCGGCCTTTGGTCCGCCGCAGGTCACTACCACATATTGTATGCGCCATTTTTACAGGATAGCTGCTGGCGCCTTTTTACATTCTTCACTCACCTATTGAAATTATTGATCAACATTAAGGCAAGGATTGTGGACTTGCTTCAAAATTTTCAAAAAAAGCTAAGTACATGCATTCACGGGGATAAGCTCTCCGATGAGCTTCTCTATGGGGCTTGTTCTCGCCACGCCACCGGTTCGACCGATGTGCTTTTTTACTCTGATCAAGGTTTTCGGGAATTTCAGTTTCCCCCGGCGGAATATTTCCCCGCACCGGATGGCGCCATCGCATCAGGGCCTCGGCGCCATGGACCTCGCCCGTTGGTGTCGTTCAATCCATTCGAAGAATGATGCAATGTTCATCCATGACTCCTTTTGGGGGGATCGGGGTAATTCAGATGTGATGAATGCGGGTTTGATGCTTTTTAATCAATTTTTTATTTCCGCTCTATCCCGTCCCTTGTCCTTGGCCTGATACATGGCCGCATCTGCCCTTGCAAGCATGGGCTCCGGGTGGGTGTCATCTGCATGCACCTGTGCCAGGCCGATGCTGGCAGTAAATCGGATCTCTTCGCCATCTATCACTACAGCACTTTCCCGGATCAGGTGCAAAATCCGTCGCGCCACCGGCATTGCAGCATCGATTGTTGTTTCCGGCAAAAGCACAGCAAATTCTTCACCACCCATGCGGCCGGAAACGTCCGTTTCGCGAACGGTTTCCATGAGGATTCGTGCAAATTCGCGAAGAACCATATCCCCGCCGGCATGCCCATAGGTGTCGTTGACTTTTTTGAAATGGTCCAAATCCAGCATCATCAGCACGGCGGCCTTACCGTAACGCTTGCAGCGGCTTATTTCATGTGCAAGCCTTTCCAAAAATACCCGGCGATTAAAAAGGCCCGTCAAGTCGTCCGTATCAGCCAGCCGGGTCAGATCTTTTTCCATATTTTTCTGTTCTGTGATATCGCGGAGAACACCCACTGCATGCCATTGCCCCTGGAGAAAAACTGCCGAGAGCGTAAGGGCAACGGCGATCTCGTGCCCATTTTTGTTCAACGCCGACAATTCTAATTTTTTCCCCACCAGATTGCCCCAACCCGTTTCCAGAAACGCCGGTAAGTTAGATTTTACTGCTTCATGATAGCGTTCGGGCGCCAACATTTCGTGCAGGTCTTGCCCGATGGCTTCTTCGGGCCGGTAACCCAGTATTTCTGTCGCCGCCGGATTCCAAAAAGAAATCGCGCCCTGGTTATCCATCATGATGATCGCATCCCCTGTTGACTCCGTAATGCCCCGCATCCGCTCTTCGCTTTCCATTAATCGCTGTTCGGCATGCTTTCGATCCGTGATGTCATGGAGAAAGCTCAGGGTTGCCGGGGTGTCATCCCAGTCGATAAGCTGAGCATTTATATGGATCCATTTTACAGTCCCGTCCGAGGTAATAGCCCTGAATTCATAGGATTCCTCAGAAGGTTGGTCCTGCATCCGCCTGAAGTGTCGATCACGAACCATTTCCCGATCATCAGGATGGATGAGAGATACAAAGGGGTCTGAGACAATTTTATCTGTGGGATATCCCAGGACGCGCTCCAAAGCAGGGTTGGCGAACTCGATAATACCCCCGCGGGCTACAAGTATTCCCTCCTCTGATCCTTCAAACAAGCGGCGGAATTTTTTTTCACTCTTTTGCAGCGCCTCCTCCATCTTTTTCCGGTCGGTAATATCAACACTGGTTGCCAGAATCCTGTCGATACCGTTAATCGTCACCGCTCTCAGGCTGACCTGCTCCCAGAAGACTTCCCCCGTTGCCTTGCGGTTCATCCATTCAAAACGCTGCATGCCTTCAGAAACGGTTTTATGAATCCAGTCCAACGCCTCTTTCGCAGAATACGGGGAATCCAGCCAGAATTCATTGGCCTTGAGTTCGTCCAGCGAGGAAAATCCATAGGCAGTATAGGCGGCTTCATTCGCGTCTACTATCTCGCCGGTCTTCTTGTCGTGAACGATTATTGAAACCGGAGATTCCCGAAACATGGTTTTAAACCGTTCTTCGCTTTCGCGCAGCAACTCTTCGGCCTGCTTGCGCATCGTTATATTTTCGTGCACGACAACCAGCCGTGTTTCCTCATTGGCCGCGAACCGGGTTACCCTTCCGATAAACCATCTCTGCTCTGTGCTCGAATGACAGGGATATTCCATCGCAAAATCGGTTTTTCCGCCATCCAGAACAGCTCGCATGCCTTTGGCAAATTCAGCGGCATTTTCGGCATCAGGGCCGATCGCGTTGTCGCATATATCAAAATAATTGACACCTTCACCAGTTTTGGACAATATTGCCGCGTTAGAATGGGCAAATTGTCTCCAGGCGCTGTTTACGGCTGTAATTGTTCCCGCTTCATTGGTAATCGCCAGGTGCGCAGAAAGTGCGTCCAACGCCGTCGAAAGCTCGGCCCGGGCAATGGTTTTTTCAAGCTGGCTGCTCAATTGCTCGGCATGCAGATTGGCCTCGAGCTGCTTTACCTGCATTTCATGAACGATTTGCCGAATTTCTTCACGCGTCATGGCATCTATGTCGGAAAGGTGCATGGATTTGGCCTTTTGCTCTGCTTGTTCGTGGATTTGTGAAGGCTCATGGAATGAGGTCGCGTTGGATAGTGATCGGGGGATGTTTTTCTTTTCATCCGTCATAACGAGCTCCCGGGGTTAGATCAAGAAGTCCATCGGGAATATATGGCCTGAATGGTTTTCCAATAAGTATCTTTATAAACCCTTTGGGATGCCTATCTGCTTGAACATCCTGTGAGTAAAACATATTTCTGATTGTTATTACTATATATTAAGAATTGAACGGATTGGTGGCAATGGTAAAATATGAAATGACGGGGAGACATTTATTGGGGGGTTCAGTGCAACATGCGGCTATAAACTTCAGCTATGCGAATTTTAGGACCGCTGAGCACTCCAAACAGAGTCCTCATTCTCATAGGTTTATCTGGACCACAATATATTGAATTAGGGACCACCTTCAATTAAATATTTATTTCAGGAAATTATTGTTTCAAATACCGCAGCATTTAACTTCTTCTACCATTAGGTGGATTGTTTCTTTAGACGCCACCCCTTCCAGGAAAACCAAGGGTTGAAACTTTATGCCTATGCCGCCGCGCTGCGGGCAGGCATTTATTGACGGGAACCTTCCAGGAAAACAAGGATTGAAACATCCAATGATCAAAATCGGCTGAGATTGAACGACAGGGGATTCATCGGTTTTTTTAGATGATGCTGTAAATCACGATGGTATTTACTATATATGTAAAGACTTATATGTTGAGGCCGGTTTCTCATATGAAACATCCGGGCCAAAAATCTGTTTAACAGACTCCGGAGGCGGTGGCTTGGTTAATTTGGAATACTTTGAAAATCAAATAAAAAAAGAGTTTTGATAAAACTGATAATATCAAGAAATTGACAAATTCAGGCAAACCCGAACGTCATTTATTTATTTTGATTGACGCCAAAACAAATTTTCTTGCATGGAAGATTATGTCAGGCTCTCGTCTTCCTCAAAAAGCCCCGGAAATACCATCAGAAATCACTACCGTATGGGCTGCCACTCAAATTGGTAATACTGAATTCATATTATGGCGGGTAACACCGCCAAAACCATGGGAGAATATGGGCAAGATTAAAATCAAGTCATTTGATAATTAACCGACATGGCCTTATCCAATTGCGATTCAACTCCTCTATCAATATCACATTGAAAAAACATAATTTTGTCATCTTGACATTTTGACATTTATTGCATATCTTAATTTTAAAGCAATTTACGCTTTAACCGATCTCCCAAAAGAGGACATTATGCTCGTAACCATCGACAAAAGAGGCAGTATCAATTTGCCGGCTTCCGTGCGAAAGGATTTAGGTATCCGGTCAGGAACCCACCTGGAGCTGACAGTGGCACCCGGCGGGGCCATCACGCTTTTTCCGGTTGAAATATATCGCAGTATCAAACTCAGCGATGCCGGCACATTAAAAATTAAAGAGGCTAGAGAATCCGAACCGGCCACATTCCCGGAATGGTTTGACGAGGAACTTGCCGATGCCGGAACTGATACCGAATAAAAAGTTCGTCGCGGATCTTGAAAAATTCAAAAAGAATCCGGCGTTAATCAAAAAAATCGCCAAATGTTTGAAGTTTCTGGAAGCCAATCCCCTTCATCCTGGACTGAAAATTGAGCGGATCGCCAATGATCCAAGTGCCTGGTCAGCTCGTGTGGACTTAAAATACCGGATATCCTTTGAACCTTCGGCCTATCGGGAGAATGGCGCGCCGGACTGGACCTTCCCCATAAATCTTTTGCGCATCCTGGACCACGACGATCTTTATAAAACTCCTCATTAAATTTTCTTTTTGCAGTCTAACGCCAGAACATTGCTTTTAATACCCAGCAAGCAGCATTTAGGAATAGGTCTTCTCTTGAAAAAAGGCAATCAATTCGGCTCGCTCCAATTCCCGACACCCGTTGCTCCAACTCCGGGAAGGAGTTGAAGCATTTTTTAGTTTAAAATTTGGAACCCTCCGGGATTTTCAATTTCACCGCATCTACTGCGTCAAATGCTGTCTCGCATAGGCCACTATACTATAGCTCGACAGCATTTTCCTTGTATCTGCGGCAAACTTGAAAATCGCTCAATTTAGGATAAAATCAGGCGGGATAAGGCGGAAAAGTTCCGTGAGCCCACGCATAAGCGGCTTATCGATTTAGGTGGATGCGCTGCGCTTATCCACCCTACGTGGGAACTGCGGGAGGGGCTCGCATTCAATCTTTATCTCGCCTATTGTGCTGGGGGAGCTTTTGTTCGGTTTCAGAAGGGGCTCCCGATTTGAAAAGAATATGGCGGAATTAAATCGCTTCCTTGAACATCCGGTCGTAGAAATCATCAATCTGACTGAAATCACCTCAGACAGGTATGCGAGGATTGCCGCCCGGCTCAAAGAACAAGGGACGCCAATACCCTCAAACGACATTTGGATTGCCGCCCAAACCATGGAAACCGGTGCGGAACTTGTGACTTTCGATCATCATTTTGAAAAAGTTAACGGCCTGGTCTATCGGATTTTTGAGGCTCCCGATACCTGATATAAATTTTTCATTGCATTTCATTTTGACTGCCAATACCGGTCCATAATGCAGAGGGCGGATAGGGCGGCGGTGTATTCGGTGAGCTCCGGGATGGAGATGCGCTGGTTGAACCCGCCTAAATGCGGGCCGGTGAGGATGGTGATATCCGCTTCACCTTTTTCGGCGTCAGCGATCTGCTCTTTCGTAAATCCACGGTTTGCCAGAAACGCATGAAATTCATCGCCGGTCATCGAATTTTGTTCGGCCACGCGCAGGGTTTCCTCCATGTGCCGGTCCACCCCCATTTCCTCTATGAGCCGGCGGCTTAAATGCTCCAAATCGCAGGGATAGGGGCTTTCGTAGTGAAGTCCGGTAAAGCCGCTATAATAATTGTCAAATATCTCGCTCAGCACCCGGGTCAGCCATTTCCGATCGAATAAGGCCCGAACGTCTATTGGGGCGCCGTTTTCATCCAGGCCGATCCGGGTTTCATCCAGGTTCCGGAAATAGCTGCCCGCAATCAGGATCAGGCTGAATACATGGGCGCCGATGTGGTCGTAGAGCCTTCGGCCCGGGCCGTTAAATGCAATAAAATGTTCAAAATCCCGGATGCCGCTGGCCCCGATGTTGGGGTAGCGGCACGAGGCCAGCCACTGGTCCAGGCGCCCGCCCCGCCGCCATTCATAGAGGCCGTGATCCTCGCGGCGGTGGCGCTGGACCCGGTTATGGAAAAGCGGAATGGGCGCGGTATGGATAATGCCGAGGCTGGCCAGGCGGCCCAAAGTTCGGGCGTTTTTGCATAAAATGGAGCAACAGGCGTCAATGTCAGGGATTTTAGCCTCTGCGGCATGATTGGGATATTGGAAATAGGCCTTGGGCACCGAAAACCCGATGGCATAGCGGTTTTTATCAATATCCAGGGATACCGGAATATCCAGAGCGTCGGGATGAAACCGGTAGATCAGATGTTCGGGCCGGGCCAGGGGCTTGGGGATGCCAAACCGGTAGGCGGCGGGCAGCTCAAGAGCCGCCATAAAACGCATCCACCGGGTTTCCAGGGTCAGATCGGAGAGGGGCTGGCCGGATCGTGCGAATTTGAAAACCAGCCGCTCACCGGAATTCTCCGACAGGGATAGCACCAGGTTTCGGCCCATCCATCGCATGGCGCGGGGCGGCCCTTTGCCCAGGAGATCCGCCAGATGCTGCACCGGCTGAACGGCCGGGTCGGGCGGCTGGGAGCAGTCAAATGCCGGGGGATTGATGCTTATCGGCAAAGCGCCCATGGCTTCGGCGGCTGCGCGGAAGGCCGGGCCGGTGTGGGTGCACAGGATATGGGTAAGGGTCTTTCGCGCCTGATCTGCCAGTTCAGCGGTGGCGGCCTGGCAGATGATCGCGGCAAGACCCTCTGCCGCTTTTTTAAAAAGAAAGAATACCTGCCGCTGGCTTTTGTGCTCGTTGCCCTCAAGTACGCAGCACAGGGCGTTGATAGTGCCCGGCTGAATGATTTCCGGCTGCTGCTCGATAATAAACTGAAGGTTGGCCACCTTCATGTAGGTGGCGGTGAAATCCGCCCGCCGGCCCGAAAGATAGGTTTCGGCCTCAAGCCGTTCACTTTCCAGGTTCCAGGTGTACATTAAATGTAATAACCCCAATTTTTCAGGCGGGCACGGTGGCCCGCCCTACGCATGGGAAAAATTTTTCAGGCGGGCGCGGTGGCCCGCGCCCTACGCATGGGAAAAAATCTGCCCGTCGTAGGGTCGGCCACCGTGCCGACCCTTCATCCGAACT
This sequence comes from Desulfobacterales bacterium, assembly GCA_034520365.1. Lineage (NCBI taxonomy): Bacteria > Pseudomonadati > Thermodesulfobacteriota > Desulfobacteria > Desulfobacterales > Desulfobacterales bacterium. The sequence continues at coordinate 663,326 of JAXHNP010000003.1, read as the reverse complement.
TGCTGTCATAGGAGTACAAAAGCCCCAGGGACGGATAGGCGATCCGGTTTTTGATCTCCAGCCGGTTAATCATAATCGGGTGGAACAGGTATTTAAACATGGAAGCCTCCCAAAAGTTTAACCGACCATCCGCCATTGCCCTAAGGACTGCCAGGGCGTGGGCGGCCGGCTTTCCGCCGGGGTAAGCGAGCGGGTGCGGGGGTTACGGGTGATTTCATCGCCCACAAAGGCAAGCCCGGCGGTTTCCGTATACCGGCTGCTGGGCAGGGTGTGGATGAGCTGGGTCTCGATAAAGCGGGTATCCACATTGCCCTCGATGAATCGCTCGGACTGCAGGATTTTTAATAAAAACGGGATCGATGTCTTGATGCCCAAAAGCACGAAGTCGCACAGGGCGCTGATCATGCGGCTGATCGCATGCTCCCGGTCCTCGTCCCAGACGATGAGTTTGCAAAGGATCGGGTCATAGGCCACGGGCACGGTATAGGTGGGATAGACCCCGGAGTCGATCCGGATGCCCGGCCCTCTTGGTTCGTGCAGATAAAGGATTTTGCCGGGAGACGGGAAAAAGTTATTCTCCGGGTCTTCGGCATATATCCGGCATTCAATGGCATGGCCACGGCCGACAACGTCCGCCTGGTCCATATCAAGAGGCTGGCCGGCCGCGATTTCGATCTGCCGGCGGACGATATCAACGCCGGTGACCAGCTCAGTGATGGGATGTTCCACCTGAAGCCGTGTGTTTACCTCTAAAAAGTAGAAGCTGCCGTCCTCATCCAGCAGAAACTCCACGGTACCGGCGTTTACGTATCCGGCGGCCCGGGCCGCGGCCACCGCGGCCGCCCCCATTTCCTCCCGCATTGCCGGGGTGAGGGCCGGAGAGGGGGTTTCTTCGATCAGTTTCTGATGCCGGCGCTGAATCGAGCATTCCCGCTCCAGCAGGTGGATCACATGGCCGTAACTGTCGGCCAGAATCTGGAACTCGACATGCCGGGGGGCGGTGAGGTATTTTTCCATGTATACCGTGCCGTTTCCGAATGCGGCCGTGGCTTCGCTGGTGGCCCGGTTAAAGGCGTCTTTGATTTCTTTTTCGGAGTTGACCACCCGCATGCCTTTGCCGCCCCCGCCGCCCGCGGCCTTGATCAGGACCGGATAGCCGATTTTTTTGGCCTCTTCGGCCGCAACTGTGGGATCGGATATGGCCCCGGGCGTGCCGGGGATCACCGGCACGCCGCTGTCCATCATAATCTGTCGCGCCGTGGTTTTATCCCCCAAATTGCTGATGACCTCGGGCGAGGGACCGATGTAGGTAATCCCGGCCTCCGCGCATTTTCGGGCGAACTCCGCATTTTCCGATAAAAAGCCGTATCCCGGGTGGATGGCCGCCGCGCGGGTGGTTTTGGCGGCGGTGATGATTTTATCAATATTTAGGTAGCTTTTGACCGCCGGGGTCTCGCCGAGGCTGACCGCTTCATCCGCATACAGGACGTGAAGCGCCTTTTCATCCGCCTCGGAAAATACGGCCACCGTGGCGATTCCCATTTCCCGGCAGGCGCGGATGATGCGGACCGCGATTTCCCCCCGGTTGGCGATTAGGATTTTTTTAAACATTTCCTTTGAAATCTCCTAAACTGTCATTTCGAGGAGCGGCAGCGACGAGAAATCTTTCTGCGATGATTAAATGCCAGATTTCTCGCTGGCGCTCGAAATGACATCTGATTAAGATTAATAGTAAGACGACTACATTCTGAAATTGCCGTAGCCCATCACATCATCCCGGATCGGGGCGTTCAGGGCCGCGGAAATGGAAAGCCCCAGAACATCCCGGGTTTTGGCCGGGTCTATAATGCCGTCATCCCCGATTTTGGCGGTTGAATTATAGGCATTGCCTTCCTGGGCGGCTTTCTCAATAATTCGTTTGCGGATCGCCTTTGCCTCGTTTTGGGTCATGGGCGGCTCTCCGGCGTTGGTCAACTGATCATTTTTAGTGGTAACCAGCATTTCCGCGGCTTTTCTCCCGCTGATGACCCCGATTTCCGTATTGGGCCAGTTCCACAAAAACCTCGGGCCGCAGCCCCGGCCGCACATACCGTAATTGCCGGCCCCGTAGGAGGCGCCCATCATCACCGTGAATTTCGGCACGGTGGCGGTGGCCACGGCGTTTAACATTTTCTGGCTGTGTTTGGTGATGCCGCCCCGTTCATAGGCTTTTCCCACCATGAACCCGCTGATGTTCTGCAGAAATACCAGGGGCGTTTGCCGGCGGTCGCATATCTGGATAAACTGGGCGGCTTTTTCCGCGCCTTCGGAGAACAGGACCCCGTTGTTGGCCAGAATCCCCACCGGATAGCCGTGGATATAGGCCCAGCCGCAGACCAGGGTCTGGCCGTATAGGGGCTTGAACTCCAGAAATTCGCTTTTATCCACGATCCGGGCAATCACTTCGCGTACCTCATAGGGCCGGGACAAATCGCGGCTCACGATGCCGTAAATCTCCCTGGGATCATAGGCGGGCGGAGCGGGCACCTGCATGGACACCTTGGTCTTTTCCACGGCCGGCAGGTTTTTCGTAATGTTTCGAATGATATGGATCGCCTCTGCGTCATCTGCCGCACAGTAATCCGATACCCCGGATTTTTTGCAGTGCATATCCGCCCCGCCGAGTTCTTCCGCGGTCACTGTCTCGCCGGTCACGGCTTTGACCACCGGCGGGCTGCCCAAAAAGATGGCGCCGTTTCCTTTGACATGCACCACTTCGTCCGACATCGCGGCAATATAGGCGTCCCCTGCGGTGCAAACCCCGAATACGCCGGCGATTTGCGGGATTCCCTTTTTTGAAAGCATGGCCTGGTTGTAATAGACACGCCCCCCGTCGGCCACATCCGGGAAGACCTCGAATTCCAGGGGCAGGTAGGGGACCAGGGAGTCCAGCAGATAGACGATGGGGAGCCGGTTTTCGAGCGCAATCTGCTGGCAGCGCAGGGTTTTCTTGATGGCAATGGGGTAGATGTTGCCGCCAATAAGGGAGGGATCGAATGCATGGATAAGGGTCTCCTTTCCGGAAACCACACCGATGCCGGCAACGATGCCCGCGCCGTGAATTTTGCCGTCATACATATCCCGCCCGGCCAGCGGGGCGATCTCAAGAAACGGGGTGTTGTGATCCAGCAGCAGATCAATCCGCTCCCGGCAGGTGAGTTTGCCCTCTGCGGCCAGACGGTCCAGGTTTTCCTTGGGGCGCTCCCGGGCGGCCCGGTTTATTTCGTTATTTAAATCCTCGACCAGGGATGCCATGTGGCTGTAATTGGTTCGGTATTCCGAGCTGTTGACATTGACCCGGCTTTTGATGGCTTCCATATTCAGCCTCCGGCTGTTTGCAGCGATTTTGTTTGTGTGTGTCTCTCTGATACCTGTAACAAATTATTTAGTATAATAGGGATGGGCTTATTTGAAAAACATGAATTTGATTTTAAAAATGAATTCAATTCAACAATCGAGTTTAACTTTAATTTCTCCGGCCGCAAAAAGTCAAGTTTAAGTTTGGCGGCGTCCCGGTTACGGTAAATTTGTTCTATCTATTTTTCAGGCGGGCACGGTGGCCCGCCCTACGCGACAAGAATGAGTTGGGCCGGCGGATAACCGTCGTAGGGTCGGCCACCGCGCCGACCTTAATTGATGGTGGGCACGGTGGCCCGCGAGAATGCCGACATTTTGTAGGGTCGGCCACCGTGCCGACCTTAAATGCGAACAACCCCATGGTTATGGGGTTGTTCGCCAGAACAAATTCACCGTGGCGTTCCGGGATTGCACCTTGACCTGTATTATGCAGGCTTTATATTATGTCAGTTTTATTGACAAGATGAAAGGCCTGTAATATTTAACTCTATTCTCTAAAATCAGTTCCGGCAGGTAGCCCTATGACACAGCTCCATACATATGAGAAAAAGCAGTTTGAAAAACTGTTTAAAGACGAACATGTTGATCGCTTTGAGGATCGCTATAAGGTTCTCGAAGTTTTTTTAAAAACCGAAAGCCATGTGACAGCGGCTGAGCTGCTTGAGCGGCTCAAGGCGCAGGGGGACGATTTTTCTCCGGACTTTGTGGAGGAGACGCTGCAGTTCATGTGCCATTTCGGTTTTGCCCAGAAAATCCGGTTTGAAAACGGGGATGTCCGATATGAGCACCGCCATCTGGGGCAGCATCATGACCATATGATCTGTACCAAATGCGGCAAGATTATTGAATTCAAAAATGATAAGCTCGAAGAGCTCCAGTCACGGATTGTATCGGACTACGGATTTCACATGCTGCAGCATCAGATGAACATATACGGCATCTGTTCCGAATGCATGGAGACCCGGAATCAGTCCATGCCCCTGATTATGGCCAAACCGGGCGAGCGGCTGAAAATAAAGGAATTTATCGGCGGCCACAATGCCCGGATGCGGCTTTTGAGCATGGGCTTTCGGGTGGATGACCGCATCGAGGTCATCAGTAATACGGGCAGCGGCCAGCTGGTGGTGGCCCTGGATTTCAACCGATACGTATTGGGCCGCGGCCTGGCACAGAAGATTATTGTTGTGCCGGAAACGGCATCTGAAAAATAGAGGCTGGATATCATCATGCGTTTAAGTGAGATGCGGGAAGGTGAAACCGCAAAAATTGTTGGTATCGGCGGCGAACCCAGGCTGCGCCGCCGCCTCCTGGAAATGGGGCTGACCAAAGGATCTGATGTCTATATTGAAAAATATGCCCCCCTGAAAGATCCCATAGAGCTTATTGTCAAGGATTTTCACGTGTCCCTCAGGGTAAAGGAGGCAGCGGAGATTCAGGTGGTCAGGGAAAGCCGCGAGGGGCCATATGCCGAAAAAACTGCTTAGGGTCGCGCTTGCCGGCAATCCCAATTCAGGTAAAACCACCATATTTAACAAGCTGACCGGCACCCGCCAGAAGGTGGGCAACTGGCCGGGCGTGACGGTGGAGAAAAAAGAAGGGGAAATCCACCGCAGCGGCTATGATATTAAAGTCATCGACCTGCCGGGCACCTACAGCCTCACCCCGTTTTCCATTGAAGAGATCGTGGCCCGGGATTTTATCCTTGAAGAAAATCCCGATGTGGTCATCGATATTATCGACGCCTCCAACCTGGAGCGAAGCCTTTATCTGGCCAACCAGCTTCGCGAGCTGGACTGCAACGTCATCTTTGCTTTGAATATGGCGGATCTGGCCAAATCCCGGGGCATCCATATCGATGCGGAAACCATGTCCGAGCTTTTGGGCGTACCGGTGGTATTTACGGTTGGCAACAAAGGGGAAGGGCTGGACGAGCTGATCCAGACCGTCATTGATCAGGCGGAATCCTCAAGCGGCACCCCGGATGAACGTAAAGTCAGATACAGCAAGGATATTGAGGCGGCGATTGCCGAAATAAAAGATGCGGTCAATGAACACACCGATGAATCATTTCCCTACAATCCGCGCTGGATAGCGGTCAAGCTCCTGGAAGACGACCAAATCGTCCAGGAAAGGCTCCGGCAGAAAATGGGGGCGGGCGCAGAGTCGGTGATTGAAGTCGCCCAAAAGCTTCGCGGCCAACTGATGGGCCGGTTTGACGAGGACGTGGAAATCGTGATGACCGATGAGCGCTACGGGTTTATTGCCGGCATCATGCGGGAGGCGGTCACCCACACCAGCCTGCGGCGGGTCGATGTCTCACGGAACATCGACCTGGTGCTGACCAACCGGTTTCTGGGGTTTCCGATTTTTATCTTTTTTATCTGGGCCATGTTCCAGATTACGTTTACCCTGGGCGCCTACCCCATGGAATGGATTGATGCCGGGGTCGGGCTTTTATCCGGTTTTGTGGGCGGGCTGCTGCCGGACGGGATGGTCAAGGATTTGCTGGTCAACGGCGTGATCGCCGGCGTGGGGAGCATCATTATTTTTCTTCCCAATATCCTGCTGCTGTTTTTCTGCATTTCGCTTTTTGAGGATACCGGCTACATGTCCCGGGCCGCGTTTTTAATGGACAAGATCATGCATTTGATCGGGCTGCACGGCAAATCCTTCATCCCCATGCTCATGGGCTTTGGCTGCAATGTGCCGGCGATTATGGCCACGCGGACCCTTGAGAGCCGAAAAGACCGAATTCTGACCATCATGATCACCCCGTTTATGTCCTGCTCAGCCAGGCTTCCCGTCTATATTGTGCTGGCCGGCACTTTTTTTGCCGCAAAGGCAGGCACCGTCATCTTCGGGCTTTACCTGCTGGGAATTGTGGTGGCCATATTGACCGGCCGCTTGTTCCGCTCTGTTCTGCTGCGGGGGGTTGAGGCGCCGTTTGTGATGGAGCTGCCGCCCTACCGGATGCCGATGTTAAAGAGTCTGCTCATCCACATGTGGGATCGGAGCAAGATGTTTTTAAAGAAAATGGGCGGTATCATTCTGGTGGGATCGGTGGTGGTCTGGGCACTGTCCACGTTTCCCCGGGATATTGACTATGCCCGGAATTATGATGAAGAAATCACACGCATCCAGGCGGTTTATGCGGAAAAAATCAGCGAGGCCCCGGCGGGAGAGGCTGCGGTATTGGAAAGCGAACAGCAGGAACTTATCCAGGATGTTAAAAAAGCCCGTTCCGTTGAAAAGGCGCGTAAATCATACATCGGGCGGATCGGCCACGTGGTTGCGCCGGTATTTGAGCCTATTGGCATAGACTGGCGGGGAAGTGTTTCTCTTTTAACCGGGTTTGTGGCCAAGGAGATTGTGGTGAGCACCATGGGGGTTTTGTATGCCGTGGATGAGGGTGACGCGGAATCCGAGGTGCTTCGCAATGCCCTTCTCAATTCCGGCATGACAGCGCTTTCCGCGTTTTCCATGATGATTTTTGTGCTGCTCTATGTGCCCTGTCTGGCCACTGTCGCCGTGATTGCCCGGGAGACCGGCTCGGCCAGGTGGGCGTTTTTTAATGTGGCCTACACCACGGGTGTTGCCTGGATTGCATCGTTTATTGTCTATCAGGGCGGGCTGGCGTTAGGATTTGCTTAGAAGGGCCGGGGAGGTGGGTTAAATTTTGCCCCCCCGGCCCCATCTTCAGCTAAAACCTAATACCTAATACCTTTTACCTCTATCAGGCCGCATCATAGGCCTCTTCGGCTTCGGGCATGCGTTCCACCAGTTCGAAGCCGATGGCATCATCTTCTATTTTGGCCCGAATCCGGCTGTATTCGGGGATATCCTCCTTGAGAATGGCCATGGAGAGCGGATTCTCAATATACTGCTGAATGGTCCGCTTCAACGGCCGCGCGCCGTATACCGGGTCAAATCCCCGTTCGGCCAGCATATCCTTGGCCTCATCTGCAAGCTCCAGTTCAATATTTTTCTCAGCCAGCCGCTTCTGCAGATACATCATCTGGATGTCCACGATGGAGCGGATCTGCTCGTGGCTCAGGTTGTGAAAGATTATGGTCTCATCGATCCGGTTCAGAAACTCCGGCTTGAAATTGGCCCGAAGCGCCTGCATGACCTGATCTTCCATTTCTTTTCGCCGCGACTCGCTGTATTCCTGGAGCAGATGGCTGCCCACGTTTGAGGTCATAATGATCAGGGTGTTTTTAAAATCCACGGTTTTCCCCTGGCCATCGGTCATGCGGCCGTCATCCAGGATCTGGAGCAGGGCGTTGAACACATCCGGATGGGCTTTTTCGATTTCGTCAAAAAGCACCACGGAATAGGGCCGCCGGCGAACGGCTTCGGTCAGATAGCCGCCCTCCTCATAGCCGACATATCCCGGGGGCGCACCGATCAAGCGGGATACGGCGTGCTTTTCCATGTATTCGGACATATCCACCCGGGTAATGGCCTGTTCATTATCATAGAGGAATTCGGCCAGCGCCTTGGCCAGCTCGGTCTTGCCCACACCGGTCGGCCCCATAAAGATAAAGGAGCCGATGGGCCGGTTCGGGTCCTGCAGCCCGGAGCGCGCCCGGCGCACAGCGTCGGAGACCGCGCGGACCGCCTCGTGCTGGCCGACCACCCGCTTTTGCAGGCGCTCTTCCATGCGCACCAGCTTTTCGCGTTCGCCTTCAAGCATCTTCTGAACCGGTATGCCGGTCCACTTGGAGACGATCTGGGCCACGTCCTCGGCGCTGACTTCCTCGCGGAGCATCTTGTGCTGTTCCTGGATTTCCGCCAGCTTGGCGTTGTTTCCCTCAAGCCGGGTGCGCAGCTCATTTCGCTTACCGTAGCGGATTTCTGCCACCTTTTCATAATTGCCCTCACGCTCGGCTTTCTGCTCTTCCGTGGTCAGCTGATCGAGCTCGGATTTAATGGTGCGGATTTCCTGGATCACCTCTTTTTCATTCTGCCAGTGGGCGTTCATCTCGTTGTACTCTTCCTTGAGGTTTCCCAGTTCCTTGTCCAGTTTGTTGAGCCGTTCCCTGCACGCCTTATCCGTTTCCTTTTTCAATGCCTCGCGTTCAATCTCGAGCTGCCGGATTTTTCGCTGGATTTCATCAATTTCCACCGGCTTGCTGTCAATCTCAATCCGGAGCCGGGAGGCGCACTCATCGATTAGATCAATGGCCTTGTCCGGCAGAAAGCGATCCGTGATATAGCGATCAGACAGGGTAGCGGCCGCCACGATGGCGGAATCCTTGATTTTTACCCCGTGGTGGACCTCATACTTCTGCTTCAAGCCGCGCAGAATGGAGATGGTGTCCTCCTTGGACGGCTCATCCGTAAATACGGGCTGAAACCGGCGCTCCAGGGCCGCATCCTTTTCAATGTGCTTTCTGTATTCGCTGATGGTGGTGGCGCCCACGCACCGCAGTGTCCCGCGGGCCAGGCCGGGCTTGAGCATATTGGAGGCATCCACCGCGCCCTCGGCGGCCCCTGCGCCAACCAGGGTATGCAGCTCGTCGATAAACAGGATGATTTTGCCTTCCGCCTTTTCAACTTCCTTGACCACCGCCTTCAGCCGGTCTTCGAATTCGCCCCGGTATTTGGCGCCCGCCACCAGGGTGCCCATGTCCAGGGCAATCAGCCGGCGGTCTTTAAGGGATTCGGACACATCGCCTTCCACGATCCGCTGGGCCAGCCCTTCGACAATCGCGGTCTTGCCCACGCCCGGTTCGCCGATCAAAACCGGGTTGTTTTTCCGCCGCCGGGACAGCACCTGCACGATCCGGCGGATCTCATCATCCCGGCCGATCACCGGATCGAGTTTGCCCCGCCGGGCCTCTTCGGTGAGATCCCGGGTGTATTTTTCCAGGGCTTCGTATTTATCCTCCGGATTCTGGTCCGTAATGGTCTGATTGCCCCGGATATCGGAGAGTACCTGAAGAATGGCATCGCGTTTGATGCCGTATCGGGAAAACATCTGGGCCAGACTGCTCTGTTTTTCCCCGACAATGGCCAGAAAAATATGCTCAATACTGACATACTGGTCCTTCATCTGATCGGCTTCTTCAAACGCCTTTTCAAGGAGCTTCCGGGTTCGCTGGGATATATAGCTCTCCCCGGCCGCCCCCTCGACTTTGGGAAGCTTCTCCATCAGGGAGCTTAGCTCATTGCTGACATTGTCCGGGGTGACGCCGATTTTGCGCATGATCGAGCCGGCAATGCCGTTGGGGTCATCCAGCATGACCGCCAGTAAATGTTCGGGCTCAATCTGCTGATGTTTGTATTGGGACGCCCTTGAGTGGGCCTCTTGAATGAGTTCCTGAGATTTTATCGTAAATTTATCAAATCGCATGTATATAGCCCTCCTTTTTGGCTGCTATATTTTATTTTCAATACTTTTCAGTAAGTTAAAATAAGCACGGAGGGGTAAATGTCAACAGCGGTATCCGGATGAAAAACGCAAATACATTTTTGTTTGATTTTAACCGCGGATTTGATTAAATTAAAAATATAGCGTGTTACAAACTCATTCACTTCAAACCATACAGTCGATTTTCGGAGTATCCCGCCGTTGCAGCATGGCAACAAAAACAATCGCCTGTTCGCCCTGGATTCAGATCAATCCCCCCGGATTCTTCATCGGCTTCGGTGCAGCCGATATGATTAACCCCATTTTTCCAAGGAGCAGGAAATGACCAAACAATTGTCGTTTACCAAGTATGAACGCAAAATTTTACCCGATTATCGTCAACGGATCAGCTCTGCGGAATCTACTCAGGATGTGAAAAATTTTTTCGTCTATATGGTCGGTATGCTGTTCAGTGAGGTTTTTTCCGATAAAATTTGGCTTGAAGAAAGCGATATTAAGCTGACGCCGGACAAGGCGGCCGGGTATCAGTTGAGTAAGCGGCTTCGCGGCAAACCGGAGTTTGCCGATATATGGGGGAGTTCAGACCTGTCCGATCTTTTGAATCGCATGGCGGAGGTGGCCTGTAAGCGCTACCGGCATCTGGAGAAGCATCCGGAGCGGACGCTTTCCAAAATGCGCAAATAATCTCAGGACCAAAAATGAAAGTTGGGCGCTTCCCGCAGGCTTTCGTATAAGGCGATGCCGACGGCGGTGGAGAGGTTTAAGCTGCGGATGCCCTGGCCGATAGGGATGTGGTAGGTCTGATCGGGACTGAATGCCTCTTGGATTTTGGGCGGCAGGCCCCGGGTCTCGGAGCCGAAAATCAAAAACAGCCGGCCGGCGGTCTTGGAAACTTGCCATACCGGCTGCCGGCCGGTTTTTGTAAAAACCGCGGCTTCGGAAGGGGCCATGCCGGTGTTTTCGGCAAATACGGCAAAATCCTCCCACACGGACAGCTTGACCTGATCCCAGTAATCAAGGCCCGCCCGCTTGACGTAACGATCGGCCAGCGAAAAGCCCAAGGGTTTGATTAAATGCAGATGCGCTCCGGCCCCCAGGCAGGTGCGGCCGATATTGCCCGTATTCCAGTGAATTTCCGGGGAAACCAAAACCACATGACGCTCGTATGTCTGCGGCATTAAAAGGTTCGCGGCTTGCAGATAATCTCCCGGATCTGGATATCAAAAAAATTGGATTGGTGGGCCGGTTTCAGAAGGAGCGCCGTATCCGCGCCTTTGCCCGTGCCGCCGATGGCGATGATGTCGTTTCCGGTAAGCGCCCCGGCGTCTGCGGCCATGACTGAGATCTCGACCGCCACCTTGGTTCCTTGTCCGAACAGGCGCAGCGTGTCCGCCATCAGAAGCACCGGATAGATGCCGGTATATTTTTTGGCAAGCGCGCGCTCGACCCCGGACAGGGCATGAGTGGCCTCCACCACTTTCATGCCTTCCTCTTCAAGATCCCGCCGGACATCATCCTTCATGGTATTCTGGAAGGGCTCTTTGAAGCCGCAATGATATGTCACCGCCGTAATGTTGAAGCCTTTGAAAATCTCAAGCGCCCGGTATGCGGTATCACCGGAAGAAGATGCCACCACCACTTCGGTAATGCCGAGTTCCCTGCCGCGGTCAAACGCGAATTCAAGCGTTTGCTGAGTGTTGATCTTGCCGGGTTCTTCGAAAGTCGATAACAGTTTGGACATACTCATAAGCGGCTTCCCTCATTCATATAAAAGAATATAAAAATTTTCTGTTTAAAATTTGGAACGCTCGATTTAGGTTTTCATTACCTGAACAATTTATTATACTTTTCATGATACTTATATGGGAAAATAGTGAAGCAGGTCAAGCCAAAAGGTTTGTTAATTGAGGGACAGAAAGACGGTTCGTTATGATTGTTGATGCGCATACCCATATCTTCCCGGATTTCATTCGTGATAAACGGGAAGCCTATTTTGACGGTGAGCCGGAGTTCAAGCTGCTTTATGACTCGCCGAAATCAAAGCTTGTCACAGCGGATCAGCTTGTGGCGGAAATGGACGCCCAGGGCGTTGACCGGGCGGTCACCTTTGGGTTTCCCTGGCACGCCCCGGAGATTTTTAAACCCCATAACGATTATATCATGGAAGCTGTGGCCCGGTATCCGGACCGGATCAAGGGGTTGTGCTGCCTGGACGTGTTTGCCGAAGACGCGCTTGACGAGGTGGAGCGCTGCATCGCCGGGGGACTCTCCGGCGTGGGCGAGCTTGCGTTTTACCAGTCCGGATTTGAATCCGGCACCCTGGCGCGGCTTGAGCCGGTGATGGCGTTTTGCCGGGAAAAACATCTGCCGGTGATGATCCATACCAATGAGCCCATCGGGCATATGTATCCGGGCAAGACCCCGAATACCCTGGCCCAGATCTATGAGCTGATCAGGCGCTTTCCGGATAACCGGATTATTCTGGCCCACTGGGGCGGGGGGCTGTTTTTTTATATGCTGATGAAAAAGGAGGTCCGGGAGGCATTGGCCAATGTGTATTTTGATACAGCCGCATCCCCGTTTTTATATACCCCGGAAATTTATCCGATGGCCGAGCAGGCGGCCGGGGCGGATAAGATCCTCTGGGGGACGGATTATCCCCTGATCAAGCCGGACCGGTACTTTCGTGAGATTGAAAAAAGCGGGATCAGCGAGGCCGGCAAAAAACAGATGATGGGGGAAAACGCGGCCCGGCTGTTTTTGATGGGTGAATGATGGCTGATTCAATGAATGGGATCATCGAGCGGCTGCGCCGGGAGGCGCGTAAAATTGCCGCCCGGCAGCCGACGCCGGATTTTTATCAGGATTTTTCGGCTGAGGTGGCGCAGTCAGGCGAATATTTTCAATCGGATGCCACGGTGCATCAGCTGAAAACGTTTTTGGCAGAGGCGATTGAGAATGATTTCGGCCATGGGATGGCCCATGCCCGCAAGGTGGCTTTGGATGCCGGGGCTCTGGTGGCCATTGAAGGCCGCGCAGCCGATTTTTCAGCCGATACGGTCGCCCGGCAGCTCCGGATGGCGCATTGCGCGGGGCTTTTGCATGATATCCGGCGCAAGCAGAAGGAACATGCCCGGCAGGGGGCCATATATGCCCGCAAGGTACTGGCGGACTATCCGTTTTCGGAAAAGGAGATCAGCGCCATCTGTATCGCCATTGCCAACCATGAGGCCTTTGGCGAGTGCATGGAAAAGCCTGGCGCTGCCTGCCGGATATTATCCGACTGTCTCTATGATTCGGATAAGTTCCGGTTCGGACCGGACAACTTTATCCACACGGTCTGGGATATGGTGGCGGCCGCCAATATTTCGCCGGAGCGGTTTATGCTCATTTATCCGCGGGGGTTGGACTTTTTAAGAAAGATTCGGCATACTTTCCGCTCCCCCACCGGCCGGCGGTACGGCCCCCAGTTCATTGAGATCGGCCTGGCCATCGGCGAGGAGCTCTATACGTACATGAAAACCGAAATGGGGCTTTCCACGTAAATGCCGTTTCTATGCGGCTGAGGACCCCCGCTCTTGCTGATGTTTGGCGGATACGATCGGTGTGTTAAAGACCAGGGCGGAGTAGTCGTCCGATCGTTGAATGTCTAAGTTCATCGATTCCCGGTCGATCTCAAAGTATCGGCCAATCACCTCCAGCAGTTCTTTCTGGAGGTTTTCCAGCATATTATCCGTGACCTCCAGCTTGTCATAGACCAGGGCGAATTTCAGCCGTTTTTTGGCCACTTCCTTGCTTTCCGGCTTATTGATCAGTTTTTTCAGCAGATCATTGAATTTCATTAGGCATCCTTGTTTTTTCGAGCAAGCTTTTTACCGATTTTTTTCCAGAATCCCTTCTGCGCCAACGGATTCTCAATGGGCAGATCCGGATGCCCGTTGAGCCGCATCGCGATACGCTGAAAAGCCATGCCGGCTTTTGACTCTTTGTTGGAAATCAGCGAGGTGCCGGTATTGCTGGAGATGACCACCAGCTCATCCATCTCCACCAGGCCCACCAGATCAATGGAGAGAACATCCACGATATCCTCGTGACTCAACATGTCCCCGCTTTCCACCATCTTGGGAACGATGCGGTTGACCACCAGCTTCGGGGTGATGGAGCGTGCATAGAGGAGCCCGATCACGCGGTCTGCATCCCGGACCGCGGAGACATCCGGGGTGCAGATGACCACCGCCTCGTCGGCTGCGGCAATGGAGTTTTTGAACCCGTGCTCAATCCCCGCCGGGCAGTCAAGCAGGGTAAAGTCAAACTCCTTGCGGAGTTTGTTGGTCAGCCAGACCATGTTTTCCGGTTTGATGACCTCTTTATCATCGCTTTGAGAGGCGGGGATCAAAAAAAGGTTGTCAATCTTGCGGTCTTTGATCGCGGCCTGTTTTAATTTGCAGCGGCCCTGGATGATATCGACCACATTGAAGACGATGCGGTTTTCAAGGCCCATGACCACATCCATATTCCGAAGGCCGATATCCATATCCACAATGGCGACGCGTTTGCCCTGCTGGGCAAGGGCGGCGCCGATGGACGCGGTGACGGTGGTTTTGCCGACACCGCCTTTTCCCGATGTCATAACAATGACTTTACCCTCCACAATACACCTCTTTTTTTAAATTTGATTGGGGTTAATTGTTATGGGCATTTGACCTATCGCACTTCCGGCCATGTGAGCTGTTTGAACGGGTTGTTGCTCAGATAGTCGTCAACCACGATGGCCTGATCGTCAATATAGGCGAATTCCGGATTGCCCCTTCCGCCTGAGTCAAGCCCGGCCGCAACGATACCGCCGATCTGGATCTGGGTGGGCCGGAATTGAAGGGCCATGACGATGGCATCTTCGTTGTCCGGCTGCCCGGCCTGGGCTTTGCCGGAAAGCGTGCCCATCACCAGGATGTCGCCGCCCGCAACGACCTCGGCGCCGGGGTTTAAGTCGCCCATGATAATAAGATGCTTTTTGGCCACAATTTTCTGGCCGGATCTTACCCGCCCGGCGATCATCAGGGCCTCGCTGCGATAATGGTGCCAGGCGTTGCCCAGGTCCTGATTCCGGATGCGTTCCTTATTGACGGTCTTTTTCTTTTCCGGGGGCTTGGAAACCTGACCCACCTGGAAGCGTTCCTTTAAAAATTCGCCCAGGTCGCGGATTAGCTGATCCGAATCCGTTGAGTTTCCGGAATCAATAATGACGCGGGCATTGACCGCCAGATGTTTCAGCCGCTCGAATGGTTTAATCAGCGCCGCCTGCAGCCGTTCAACCGGCTGCGTGGGGTCGATGGTCACCCAGAGACTGTCACCAACGCCTTTGAGTCTTACAGGGAGATCGTCGTTTGAATCCATAAAAATTTGCGCCGTTCAGGTTGGAAAAAAGATATAACCATATATTTAGTATATCTCTATATTAAAAGTACAATATATATGTCAACAATAAAAATATCGAAGGATGAAAAGAAAAATTATCCCCCTAAGGCGATTTCCGGCATCTCCACGGCTGCGCCGTTACTTGCGGCAATAGCGTTTAACTTGCCCATGGTGATCGGCAGCTGGGTCATGATAAAGAATTCGGCGGTTTTGATCTGTCCGTAATAAAAGCCCGCATCCTTGTTTTTTTCGGCTTTCTCTTTCATCTGGGCCGGATCGCTGCTTTTGGCCAGTTTTTCAAGCTTTCGCGAGGCGGCCGTGGCGCGCCATAGAAGCATCCAGGCGACGCTTACGTCTCCGGTTACCTCGAGAAAGGGGTGGGCAAAAGCAAACGCATTAAGGATGTTGTCCGACATGGCGGTTTTTGCCAGATAAAGGGCGATTTCGCTAAGCCGTGAGATGCTGTCCTCGACTTTTTCCGCCAGGGCCTTGACCGCTTCAATTTCTCTGGCCGCATCCGTGGTCTTCTGCATTTCACTTAAGTAATCCAAAAACGGCTGGCCTTTTTTCATGCCGAGCTTTCGGCCCAGCAGGTCCATGGCCTGGATGCCGTTGGTGCCCTCATAAATCATGAAGATCCGGCAGTCCCGCATCAGCTGTTCCACCGGATATTCCTTGATATAGCCGTAGCCGCCGTAAACCTGCACGGCGTGACTGGTTACCTCAAGCGCTTTATCCGTTATGTAGCCCTTGATAATGGGGGTCAAAATGGCGGACCGGTCTTCATATTTTTCCTTTTCGGCTTCATCGGCGGCCAGATGCTCCATGTCATAGGTAAGCCCGCCGTAATAGATAAGGCTGCGCAAACCGTCTACATAGGCTTTCATGAGGGTCAGCTGCCGCCTGACATCCGGATGCTGGATAATGGCTACATCCGGGGCATCCGGACTTTTTCCGGCCAGCAGGTGCTTGCCCTGGATGCGCTCTTTGGCGTAACTTGCGGCATACATGTAGGCCGCCGAGGCCGTGGCAAAGCCCTGGAGCCCCACCAGCTGGCGGGCCTCATTCATCATCAGAAACATGGCCCGCATGCCCTTGTTTTCCTCGCCAAGCAGCGTGCCGATGCAGTTGCCCTTGCCGCCCAGGGCCAGGGTGCAGGTGCAGTTTCCGTGAAGGCCCATTTTTTCTTCGATGTTGGTGCAGACCACGTCATTGAATGCCCCCAGGCTTCCGTCGTCATTGACGCGGTATTTGGGCACCAGGAAAAGCGATATCCCTTTGGTGCCGGCGGGTGCGCCTTCAATCCTGGCCAGCACCGGATGGGCGATGTTTTCGACCATATCGTGTTCGCCGCCGGAGATAAAAATTTTAGTGCCGGTAATTGAATAAGTGCCGTCATCGTTTTTGACCGCCGTGCTCTCAAGGGCGCCCACATCCGAGCCGGCATTGGGTTCGGTCAAAAGCATGGTGCCGGACCATTCGCCGGAGTAGAGTTTTTTAAGGTAGGCCTGCTTCTGTTGATCCGTGCCAAAGGTTTCGATCAGTTGGGCGGCCCCGTGGGTTAAGCCGTGATAGAGCATAAAGGCGGGGTTGGCGCCGTAAAAATATTCATTGGCCGCAAGGGATACGGTCTTTGGCATCCCCTGGCCGCCCCATTCCGGATCATCGATCATGGCCAGCCATTCCCCTTCTTTGTAAAGCTTGAAGAGCCGGTGAAATTCCTCCGGCACCCGCACGGTGCCGTTATCAAATTCACAGCCGGCATCGCTTATTTTCTGGGTGGGCAGAATTTCCTTGATGGCCAGGTTTCGGGCTTCTGTGACGATCATGTCTATGGTTTTTTTGTTAAATTCCGCAAATTTTTCGTGTTTGGCGAGCTCCTTGATATCAAGCTGGTCGTGGAGCACAAAATCCACATCCCTGCGGTCTGCTATCAGTTGTGCCATAATCGGGTGTCTCCTTTTATTTCAAAATTTTTTTCATCAATCGGGGGCTAAAGATTTCTCATATTCGCATGAATCATTAGAATACTCAGCGGTTGAAGTCAAGCGTGATGGCGTATCAGGCAACGCCGGCGGGATGGATTTGTTGCAGTCTTAAAAGAACTGACTATATTTATTATAAAAATTGTTTTCCCTGGTTTCAGCATATTTTGTTGAAACCCGCAGTTGATTCTGTCTTTATATCCAACGTGTTCACCGGTTTATCACATTTTCCGCCGGGATTTGTCAAAAAAGTCTGTTTTTAGCGCACTGCTTCTCAGGATATACATTTTGTGAACCACTAAACAGAGGAGGCAGAAAAGGGCAATAAAATTACTGTTAGCGTTATCAAGGCGGATGTTGGCGGATATGTCGGCCATTCGGCCATACACCCCGACCTGATCGAGGAGGCGGATAACCGCCTGGAAGGGGCGCAGCACCAGGAGAAGATTATCGATTATCATGTCACCGCATGCGGGGATGATCTGGAACTGATTATGACCCACCGCAACGGAACTGATAACCGGGACATCCATCAGCTGGCATGGGATATTTTTTGATGCGCCGGCGGAACTCTATGATCTATTGGTTTTTCTCGGTGCGGCCGGCCGCCCCGGGTGATTGCGCTGGGGTTTCAGCTGGCCGGCGGGCATCTGGTGGGGCCCCGGGATATGTTTGATGATCCGGGGTTTGACCGGGCCCGGAAAAAGACTAATGAGCTCGCGGATCTCTTGCGGCGCCATGGCCCGTTTGAGCCGCACCGGCTGCCCATGGAGGCCATGGAATACACCACCATGCCGGATGTGATGAAGAAGCTGGAAGGCCGGTGGGAGCCGTTGGATTAGGGGGGAGAAGCAGTAGAGAAGGGTTCGAGGTTTCAGTGTTCAGGTTTCAGTATAGGTTTATCGTTTTCCCTGAAACCTGACACCTGAAATCTATATTCCCCTTTTTCCTTTAGTGCCTTCAAGTACGCAACAAAAGTTCCTTTTAGGCTCATTCCCGGGGGGATCTTTCAACTATTTTTTCAGCCAGCCTTCAATTTCTTCGGCTATATAGGTTTCCTGGTTGATGGAAAGATCCAGGTTGGACATGAGCCCTCCGTGCTTCTGGGCTTCCGGGTCGTTTTTAAGGGCTATGTGGCGATCCTTGGTTTCCCGGACGCTTTCCAGCGCGTGTTGAAGCGCTTTGCCGATGTCCGCCGGCTGGATCGCCCCTTGGGTCTTGAGTCTTGGCTCAAAGCCGTTTTCCGCCACTTCTTCGGCAAGATGGGCGAGCTGTTTCATCTTGGTATAGGAAAAATCCATGATCTGCCATGCGGATAGGCCGCTTTTCTGGAAGGTCCAGGCATTGTGCAGGCTCTGGAGCATCTGATTGTATTTGGTTTCAACAAGCTGCTGAAGGGTCTCGACAAATTGCTCGGGCAGTTCATTTTCCTCGCCGGGAAGCCCCTCTGCATCCGCGGGTGACAGTTTGTCATGCATTTTTTGAAATTTTTCCGCATGCATGTCAGACTCCCAGCCCTCGCGCATCAGCACCCGCTTGATGTGGGGGTCATCCACTTTTTCCGCCTCTGCCTTGTAGTGGGGCACCAGGTTGGTCTCATAATCCACATAGGATTTGAAAATGGTTTTTCGATTGGTGGGATCAAAGGGATATTTGGCCGGGATCAGATTGGGCATGCCCCCTAAATCCCCGACAACCATACCCAGCCAGTGCATGTGCCACATTTCCTCGCGTGACCGGGAGAGGAGTTTGGCGCCGATGGGGGTGTCCTCCCCCTCCAGATAGCTGTGTACCAGGTAGCGGATGATGGCGGCGTGCTCCTCGGCCATGTCATTGTTTAACATTTGAATCAGTTCCTGTTTTTTCATCTCTGCCTCCTGTTTTGATGTTTTTTAAAGCATTTAAATTGCGAATTGATTTATATAGTTATGTATTAACTGAGTGCGAGCAGTTCCTTAAAAAACAAAAAGCCGGAAAACACATTTGTGCTCCCCGGCTTAAATACTAACGCTAAATTGGTTTTTATCAATCAGGAGTCACGGTGGCCTCTGAAAATTTTACCCAGTAGCCCTTGTCGTAGCCGTCCAGAGACAGAGAAATTTCAAATTCCGAGGCATCGTCACCGCCGTCTAAATTCCCGGCGGTGATGGTGGCGTTGCCCAGGTTCATCCGGTGGCCGTTATATTCCGGCGAGTTGTCATCTGAATTGTCAATATAGCCGCTGAAGCTGATAAAGTTGGCGTAAATTTCACCTGAAACATCATTGGCGCCAAAGGCGATGGCTTCTAAGGTACGATTTTCAGGTTCACCAATGTTTTGAAAATCCGCCCGCAGGTAATACTCCCTGCCCTGGAAGTCCTGACTCGGGTCCTCGTAATCCCCGCCAATTTGGATATTCTCCCAGTTTTGATCCCAACCGGCGGTGGGGCTGGGGTTTTTGTAGTCGTATTCATCATGATACCCGAGTTTAAGGGAGTCTATTTCCATGTAAGTGGTGGTGTAGATGTTGAAAATAGCCAGGGTGTCATCCTCCAAATTGTCGCCGTCAAGATCATCAATGATAAAATTTGAAAAACCGGTAATCGGGTGGTTGGTTCCGAAGGCTCCGGCGTATACCGCGGAGAGCTCCGCATCCGTCATGACTTCAAGCTCACAGAAGCCAGCCCGGGGCGATAGAATCAATGCAAGGGAAAGAATGAGTGTTACATGGATGAAATAACGTCGCATATTTAAACCTTGTTTAGGGTATTAAAAAATATTTAATACATATAAATTAGGAGAATTTATTATCGCAGTCAAGGAAAATAAAAATATGGCTTGGCGAAAAAATCTTGCCGGCATATATTGTAGGCGTTAAACTGCAATTTTTAAAGCTTTGGAGAGTATTATAAATTTAAGACGAATTAAGCATGAGGGGTTCGGCGTGTGAAGCGGATCGGGTTATACGTAAAAAAGGATAACAGGGCCCTTAAAAAGGCGGATGAATTCGAGCAGTGGCTCTCAGGTAAAGGCATTGGTGTCATCCGGAAAGAAACCTTTTTCCCGGAATACCGGGAAGACAAGGAACCGGTCGCTAAAAACGGCGCGCCGGCGGGTATGGATTGCGTCTTTGTGCTCGGCGGGGACGGCACCTTTTTAAGCGCCTCCAGGTGGGTGGGGGAACAGGCGGTACCGTTGATCGGTGTAAAGTTCGGGGATATCGGATTTCTTGCGGAAACCGTGGAAGAGGAATTATATGATGCGGCTGAGAAGATTTTAAAGAATGAATATAGCCTTGACCAAAGGTGCCGGCTTCATGTTGATGTTTTTCGAAACGGGGAGGCAATCGCCAGTGAGAGTGTTTTAAACGATGTGGTCATAAACAAAGGGGCGCTCGCCCGGCTGGCCAACATTGAAACCTATATAAATGACCATTATTTAACCACCTATAAAAGCGATGGGCTGATTATTGCCACGCCCACCGGATCCACCGCCTATTCCCTGGCTGCCGGCGGGCCGGTCATCCATCCGGCGGTCCAGGGCACCATTATCACCCCGATCTGCCCCTTTACCCTGACCAACCGCTGCATGATTGTGCCCAATGATGATAAAATAAAACTTCGGCTGGGGGAGAAAACCTCCGATATTGTGCTGACTTTTGACGGTCAGGTGGGGCTTGCCATTGATGACCAGGATGTGATCCACATCGCCAAGAGCCCGCATCCGGTAAATATCATTTCTTTTCCGGGCCAGAATTATTTTGATATTTTGAAGGCGAAGCTCAGGTGGAGCGGCGGCCGGATTTAGGTTCTTGTTTGACATCTGAAGCGAATTTTTCTCCCATTTTAATCATACGGTTTTGCGCGGCCTGCCGGCCGATGGTGAGCAGGCCGTCAATATCGCGGGCGATGGGCAGTTCCGCCAGATCCGCAAAGCCCGCTAAATCCGCTGTCAATTCTTTTATTTGCCGTTGAAATTCTTTTGCCTGGCTGCGCAGAAAACTCGGCAGGCTGCTTAGCCGCATATCCTTTTCATTTTCGAGAAATATTTCTGCCGTCCTGTCCGCAAGGGCATTCATCCCATCTGTCTGGCATTTTAGGTGCCCCAATTTAAACAAGATGTCTTTGTTTTCATGAAGGTCCTGGTGGTGGCCAATGGTTTGCCCGAGCCGGTCTATCTCAAAATTTAATCCGCCGCTTACCAGGCTCATCAGCAAAACATCTTCAATGTTTCGAAACGGCACGGCCATTGACTCATAAGCGTCATCTTTCGGCCCAAGGATCGGGGCTTCATTGATCTGGCAGTTTTCCAGGGAAATGCCGCCGTGCGGGCAGGATTTAAGAAACGGCAGGTCCATCGGATCATGGATATGAAGCCCCGGGGTGTCCTTGTGCACCAGAAAGGCGGTATACCGGTTTTTACCGTCCGTCACGCCGGTTTTGGCCATGACAATGAAGCGCTCTGATATGGGCCCGTTTGTGATATAGGTTTTTTGACCGGTTAGCGTCCATATTCCGCTTTCACAAGAAGCCTCGGTTTGCAGGTATTTAGGATGGGCCCCGATGTCCGGTTCAGACACCGCGAGACTTACCGTCATTTTTCCGGCTGCCAGATCCGGCAGCATTTCCTTTTTTTGGCGGCCGTCGCCGAATGCATGGATAAGCCGGCAGCTGATGATTTCATGGATCAGCCAGCTCATGGCAATGCCTATGTCACCGCCGGCCGAAACAAGGGCGCTTGCCGCGCCGGCCAGGTCCTTTAAATTTCCGCCCTGTCCGCCGAAGGCCTTTGGCAGGCACAGGCCGAACATCTGATTTGCCGCCATTTTTTGCCAGATACCCGAGAACCCCGGCCTCTTATGCGTCAGTGCCGGCAGGCCGGCCACCATGTTTCGGCCGAAGCGGCTGTAATGATTTTCAATATTTGTCAATTTGGTCATAGAGGCCCATTGGAAAGGGTTTTTAAGTTTTTTTTTAATTTCCTAAATTGAGCGATTTTTCAAGTTTGCCGCAGATACAAGGAAAATGATGTCGAGCTATAGTGGCCTATGCGAGACATCATTTGACGCAGTAGATGCGGTAAAATTGAAAATCCCGGAGGGTTTCAAATTTTTAATCCAAAAAATAATTCAACATATTAAAAATATATAAAAAATTCCTTTTTAAAAATTTGGAACGCTCAATTTAGGATTTTGCTGGCTGTTTATGTATATCATGATTATCCATGGAAATAGACGGTTTTTATATCTCCGGAGGAAAAACAGATATGCAGATTGGTGTGGTCGGCAGCTGGGAAGATGGACTGGCGCCGGAAATCTATCAGATTGCACAAAGGGCCGGAGAGCTCATTGCCGGCCGTGGGGATGTGCTGTTTACCGGCGGTTCGACCGGTGTGATGGAGGCGGCGATGAAGGGCGCCAAGCAGGCCGGCGGGTTGACCGTCGGCTTGATTCCTTCGGAGAGCAAAGCGGCATATGTCCATCTTGGGGCATATATTGACATCCATATCATGACGGGTCTTGGCGAACTCGGCAAGATGGCGCCGCTGATTCATTCCGTGGACGGCATTATCGCCATTGCCGGCGGGGCGGGAACGCTCGTCGAAATTTCCATGGCCTATATATCCAAAAAGCCTGTGATTATGGTGCCGGCGGCCGGGCATACCACGGAGGCTGTCGGCAATATGCTGGTGGACGGCTGCCTGGATTACCGAAAAATACAGCCCATTCATATCGCCCCGGATGCGGAGGCAGCGGTCCAAATGCTTTATTCCCGATTAACGGAGAAATTTATACATAAAAATGATTGAAAAGAAAAGGAGGCAGCCCATGTATCGATTGGTCAAAACAGTTATATTTTTTTTAATTATCGCCCTGGGAGGTGCCCAGGCGAGTTATGCGGACGTTTATCTGAAACAGGAGCAGCATACGGATGCGGTCACCATAATGGGCCAGAAACAGCCGGCAACGGATGTGGTCTCGGAGATTTGGATCACGTCAGAGGGTATCCGGACTGATACGGCGGCGGAATCAACCATTATGCTCCTTGATGAAGAAAAGATTATCCTATTGGATCACACGGATAATACATATCAGGTAAGGCCCATGGGCATGGATAAGATGATGGAACAGTCTGTAAAGGGCCAAAGCCCGGAAGAGAAAGCTGCGATGCAGGGGATGATGAAAAATATGATGAAGATGGATGTATCGGTGACTGCCACCGGGGAGAGCCAAACCATTCGGGGGTGGGACTGCAAAAAGTATCGGGTGACGATGGATACAATGATGGGTAAGAGTGTTAATGAGATATGGGCCACAAAAGATTTAAACGTGGATCAGGAACTCTATGATCGATTAAATACCGCCCTGATGGCGGCCATGCCGGGCATGCAGAAGGGGCTTAAAAAGATTCAGGCGGAGATGAAGAAAATCAAGGGCGTTCAGGTTAAAACCCTATCCACCCAGCAGATCATGGGAAAAGAGCGAACCACCACCACTGAACTCCTGGATTATAAGGAGGCCGAAGCACCGGCGGGGCATCTCGAAATTCCGTCCGGATATTCCGAAAAGAAGCAGAAATGACGGTCTCTTAAGAAGTCGAATCGATGATGGATAAGAAAAAAGTTTAAGATCATAACGCGCAATTACAGAGGAATTCAGCCATACGCAGATATTGGGCTTGCCCGGAAGCTGTGACGGTTTTTTGGATTAAGATTAAGACGTTATAAAGAATACCCAATACCTGAACCAACAGGAGTTAAAAATGACAAAATTTGCGCTTTTTGTATTCAACGGCGATCCCATGTGCTTCATCCATGTGCTGTTAAACGCCCTGGATATGAAGGAAAAGGGAAATGAGGCGAAAATCATTATTGAAGGCTCGGCCACCCAGCTGATTCCGGAGCTTGCCAAATCGGAGCACCCGATGCATCAGCTGTGGCAGAAGGTAAATGACGGCGGGCTGGTGGCCGGCGCGTGCCGGGCCTGCTCAAACAAAATGGGCACCTTGAAGGACGCCGAAGCCCAGGGGCTTTTTCTGCTGGATGACATGTCCGGCCATCCGGGAATGGCTGGTTACCGGGCGGACGGATATGAAATCATCAGCTTTTGATGGCTTCGCAAAAAGTCCAATATCTGCGTTGCGCTGCATCCCTCGGAATTTCACGTACTCCTATGTACGCTGCATTCCTCGGGATTTGCGCGCCTTGATCTTGAACTTTTTTCTTTGCCATCCTGACTTTGCGGCTGTTAGTTTTTCAAAAATATTATAAAACTAAATCCTCGATAAAATCGATCAGCTGATTAAGGTTCCGGCAGGCGCGGACCTCATGGCAGTAAGCCTTGTAGGTCTGCATTTCGCTGTCGCCGGTGCCCCAGAACTCCTCGGGTTCGGGATTCAGCCAGATTACGCGGCGGCATTTGGCCCGCATCTCTTCCAGCAGCTTTTCCCGGGGATTGTGGTAATTGGAGCGGCCGTCGCCCACAATAATCAGCGTGGTCCGCTTGTTTAAAATGTGCAGATGGTCGCGGTGGAACTGGTGAAACACTTCCCCGTAATCGGTGAGCGAATCAAAGGGGATGTCCGTGTCGGTCATGACCTTTTCAATGGCCCGGTTGACCTCATTTTTTTCGAAAATATCGGTAATATTGGTGGGAAAGCAGACAAAGGCGAAGCTTTTTACGTCACTGAAGCAGTCCTGCAGGGAATAGATCATATTGAGCATAAACCGGGCCGCGGACCAGACCGACCCGGAAACATCGCATAGGGTAACGATTTTGGCCTTCCGAAGGGGCCGGTTTTTGAATTTGAGCTCAATCGGCACGCCCTGAAACCGGCCGGCATAGCGAAGCGTTTTTTTGACATCCAGGATGCCTTTGTTCCGCGAGGCATACCGCCGGGTGGCCGCATCCTTTAATCTCCGGACGAGCTGCTCGATGCCGTCGCGCATATCCTGAATTTCAGCGGCGGTGAGGGAGCCGAACGGCTTTTCGCCAAGGTCCGCATAGTGGATATCATGGGTTTTTATCTGCTGCAGGGCTTCGTTGTAAGGTTTGGTATCCTCGGTCAGCATTCGGTTGGCGGTGTTTAAGCGCTGGTTCAGATGATCAATCGCCTGTCTGCGCCGGGTGGATGGCGACGTATCCGGATCTTCCTTCAACAGTTCGCGGATCTGCCCCCTGGCCTTGTTCAGGCGGAGCATGATTTCAAGGCGGCTTGACAGCTGGCCCAGGTTGGATTTCAGCCGCTGGCGGGGGGCTTCGGTCTGGTTTTCCACCCGCTGGATTTCTTTTAAATAAGCAATGGGATCGCCGGCCAGAAAATCCATGATCGCCTGATCCAGCGGATTGTCTGCCGTACGTTCGGTCATATGATCCAGCAGTTCGGTCAAATCTTTGGATAAAAGCCCATCCTCCGGGTGTTCGGGATCAGCTTTTAAATCCTGGCGCATTTCATGGAAAAACAGGTGATAGAGCCGGTCAAAGTTCTTCTGCTCCCGCCGGCTTTTGGCGAAATTGGTCCGCAGGGCGGCTTTGAACTGGTTTTCATCCAGCACATCGATCAGTTCGAGCTGCCTCGTGCAGTCGATAAGTTCCGCGGTGGATACCCGAAGATCCGCCTCCCGGCAGGCCGCAGCAAATTTTAAGACCAGATCCAGCATGGCAAAAACTATTGAAAAAGACTGTCCATATGGGCGCGGACCAGGCTGGTGTCTGCCTGGTACTTGCAGATCACGTTCAGTGTGTCGGACAAAACCTCGGGAGAGAGGTCTTTTGCCTGAAGGATCATCAGGGCCTGCGCCCAGTCCAGGGTTTCCGAGATGCAGGGGCGTTTTTTTAAATCCATATCCCGGATGCGGTTGATCGTATCCACCAGTTTGTCCACCAGACGCTCTTCAATGCCGGGAATTTTTAAAGTAATGATTCGTTTTTCAAGCTCCCGGTGGGGGTAATCAATGTAGAGATGGATGCACCGGCGTTTCAGGGCATCACTCATATCCCGGTAGTTGTTTGAGGTGAGTATGACCAGCGGGATATGCCGGGCTTTTTGGATGCCGATTTCCGGGATGGAGACCTGGAATTCGCTCAACAGCTCCAGCAGAAAGGCCTCGAATTCCGGATCGGATTTATCCACCTCATCAATCAGGAGCACCACCGGATGCTCTGCTGTGATGGCCTGCAGCAGGGGGCGGGCCAGCAGAAACCGTTCTGAAAAGAAGGCGTCCTCCTGCTCGGCAATCCGGTCCACGGCTTCGGCAATGGAGCCGGTGTCTGCGAGCAGGTCGTTTATTTTCTCCTTGATCATCTGGGTATAGAGCAGCTGCTTGGCATATTCCCATTCATAAAGGGCCTTGGCTTCATCCAGGCCTTCATAGCACTGCAGCCGGATTTTATCGCGGTTAAGGCACCGGGAAAGCGCCCGGGCCAGTTCGGTTTTACCGGCCCCGGCCGGGCCTTCGACAAGAATCGGTTTGCCGGCGGCCACGGCCAGATAGACCACCGTGGCGATTTCCCGCGACGGAATATAGTCTACCGCCTCCAGTTTTTGCTGAACATCTTCAACGCTTTTAAATATCATATATTCATCCCCATAAAAGTAAAATATTCTAAGCAGCATCGCCGTTCAATGTCAATGAGCTTTGCCAGCGCGCCGTTAAAATCCGTGTCATCGCAGGTAAAAACCCCGTGGCCGTATACAATAACCCCGGGCGCCTCACAGATGGCACTCGGCACCGTATGGCAGAGCCCGTATTCCCCGCCGCCCACCTCGCCTGAGACGATCGGAATATCGCCGCAGGCCTTCCGCTCATAGGGGCAGAAGCGGTGGCATTTTCCCCGGTATGGGCAGTCCCGGACATCGCAGTCCATTGATAAAATAACGGAAAAACGGGGGTGGCCGTGCAGTATGGCCCGGCATCCGGTCTGCCGGATGATACCCAGATGGGCCGGGAGCTCACTTGATGCATTTTTCGGCGCATGGGCGGGATCGTCTGTAGCGCATCGCGTGAGGCCGCCTTCCAGGGAATCCAGGAATGTGCCGCTTTGGCTGATATATAGCTGGTCGCCCGAGCGGTAGGAGATGTTGCCGAAACAGGAATCCACCAGCCGGAGATCCACCACCTGCCTGCCGGCTTCACAGATGGCCGCAAGAATCGTTTCTTCGGAATCAAACGGGCCTTTTTTTAAGGCCCCTGCAAATGCCGGCAACGGGTCCAGCAGCCGGCGGACGTTTGCCAGCATCTCCCGGTCCGTCTGCTTAATTTTGCCGGTTTTCCGGGCGGTTCGCAAATCAGAGAAGAATTTGACAAAGCAGGCAAAGCAGACCGAGGACAGGGTGACATAGGCCTTTGTCAATTCATCAGGGCTTGCGGCCAGAATTTCACCGCCAGGCAGAATAACGGCCTTGCGCGATTTTAAGAGTTCGGCCAGGTGCGCGGGGTCCGTGGCTTCGGCCACCGGCAGATCATGAAGGAACAGCCGGGTTTCACAATCCCGGGGATAGATGGTGCCTTGCGAGGTTTGTACGAGGTAATCAATAATAGAGAGGTAGGGCTCAGACGGCCGGGCCTTTATCAATGACCGAATGGATGAGCCGTTCAAAAGCGGCGAAAGCAGTAAAACATCAGGGGTGCCACGGCTCCAGCGGGGTTTTGGATCGGCCACCCCCATCAGGACATCTTTGGGCGCAGCCAGCCCGTTTTTTACGAAACGTTCAATGCATGTGTCAAAGGGTGCTGTCATTTCATCCACGGCTAATTTGTTTTAATCGCAAATCCATACCCCCGGTCCTGTTAACGCTAAGGTTGGGATTCGTTTTCTTCGCTATCGGGATCGAAATCGGGATCGAAATCGCTATCGGGATCGAAATCGATGCTGTAGACTTCCTGATCCTCTCGAACTTGGTATCCTCTTCCGCCGAGACGGCTGAGCATCGCGGCCATACGGTCGAGTTCATCCTTGCGGTTCCGGCTTTCCATCTTGTCCAGCGCCTTGCCGACAACCAGCACATCTTGAATCGCCGCGCACTCAAGCGCGGAGCCACGAACGATTTCGAAATAACGCCTTCGGTCGGCTTCCGCGGTCTTGCCATTACCTTCGGCGATATTGAGCGGTATCGACTGGCTGGCCCGAAGCCATTGATCCCGGGCGGGCCGATGAACTCCGTTCAGGCTGTCGGCC
This sequence comes from Desulfobacterales bacterium, assembly GCA_034520365.1. Classification (NCBI taxonomy): domain Bacteria; kingdom Pseudomonadati; phylum Thermodesulfobacteriota; class Desulfobacteria; order Desulfobacterales; species Desulfobacterales bacterium. The sequence goes on along the minus strand of JAXHNP010000003.1, from coordinate 634,999 downwards.
TTCTCGTAAACCCATGCAACGTAGCCTATTGAAAGGCGATAGACGTCCAGTTTTCCGTGTCCAAGGGTCATATTTTTTTCGATCCCGATCCCGATCCCGATAGCGATTTCGATTTGGATCTGGCCCGAAGCCATTGATCCCGGGCGGGCCGATGGACTCCGTTCAGGCTGTCGGCCTTCTCGTAAACCCATGCAACGTAGCCTATTGAAAGGCGATAGACGTCCAGTTTTTCGTGTCCAAGGGTCATATTTTTTTCGATCCCGATCCCGATAGCGATTTCGATTTGGATACAGAACAAATTAACCGTGTCATTTCATCGGCTCAAGAGATTTAATGTTTTCAGGAAGGTGCGTGGAAAATGGTTCCTCAGTTGGCAAATATGGGCAGCGGCGGCTGGATATAGGCCTGGTAGGCCTTGCAGCGGGCCTTGTGGCGGCAGCTCCGGCATACCGCGATATGTTTGCGGGGCTGCCCCTTTTTATGCGGGCAGATAATATAGTCGCGATGGTTTGTTGTCATGGTTTTTAAAACCTAATCCGTCAGATTCCGGGCGGCTTCCCGAACCCGGGGGTCTTTGTCCTTTTTCAGGGCTTTTAGAATTTTTTCGCTCCGGGAATCATTGATCTGGGCGATCGCATAGGCGGCTGCCACCCGGATCTGGGAGGAGCGCGATTTTCTGAACAGGATGCCCCGCCTGGCCCGCAGCACGTTTTGAAGCGGCAGGATAAAAGCGTCATCCCCGATTTGCCCCATCGCCCGGCAGACAGCGGTCATCACCGCCTCGTTCTCTGACTGATCAAGGATCAGGGTCAGCGTATCAGCCGCCTCCGGATCCTTTAACCGGCCCAGAAGATTGATGGCCGCAGCGGCGGTTTCCGGGTTTTCCCGCTGCGCCAGCTCAACGAGCATTCGGCGGACCGCCGGACTGTTCATACGCTCGGCCAGCCGGCCGCCGGCCCGGCGCACCACCTTTTTGGCATCCGAGAGCGCAAACGATAATTCCGTCTGGATATCCTCGGTCACCGCATCAATCACGTCAAGGATGCGGGCCCGGTCTTCGGCAAAATGCTCCCCGGTCAGTGCGCGTTTGACGGCGGCAGCGCCTTCCGGCCCCTGATGTTTGATCAGCTGGGCGGCCAGGCGCCGCACCCGGAGATCAATATCCTGCTTGATTACATTTAAGAGATAGGGGCGAACGGCTGTGCCCATGCTGCTTAAAAGTTCAAAAGCGGATTGCTGCTGTTGGTTGTCCCCGGCGGCCAGGCCGTAAATCGCGGCCTCCAGGACATTGGCCGGCATTTCAGGGGCTTTGATCCGGCTGCGCTCGGGGTGCCGGCTGATATGGGTCGTTACCCATGCGGCCAGAGAAAATTCGCCGAACAGGATAAAATTTTTCGCTGCCTCATAGCAGAGCTGCGCGATATCATTTAAGCGATCCGGTTCGGTTTCGGTTTCAAAAATCGCCAGCAGCGCAGAGAGAACAAAGCGAATAAACGCGGCACTCGGTTTCCAGTCCGCGGGATTTAAGATCGCATCAAAAAGCCTGATGATTGCCTGCCTGCCTGAAGCATCGGAATTTTTATAGTCCGCGCAGAGCCGGTCAAGGATGGCCTGGGCATGGTCGAATTCACCGGTCAGAAACATATCCCGGAGCCGGGCCGGCAGGGTTTCGGGATCCAGGTCATCCTCGGCAATTATTTTTTGTGCGCCGGGCGGGCTGGCTTTTTGCCGCTGCTCAACTGAATCATCCGCCGGCCGGTTATCGTCATCAGCGGGAAATATCTCCCGAATCCCATAGACCCCCTCATTCGGCCGGATATTTTGAAGCTTTTGCGCATCCGTGTGGGTATGCCAGAAAGAATCATCCATTTTGATTTGATCGGCCTGACAGGTAAGGGCGATAAAACGGGTCAGTTCGTCGGCTGTCACCGGGGATAAAAAGCTAATGCTCTGCAAGCCCGCCTCAGCCAGAAATTTGAGAAATCCGCTGGTCAGGGCTTCAAAGCCCGAGGTATCCATTTTCAGGCCGTTGATCAAAAGCGCATTTTCCACTCGCGCAATGGTCAGTTCCCCATATTTTTCAAAAAACGGCTGAATTTCGGCATGAAGGCTTTGGATCGCTTCTTTGGCCACCAGTCCCTCAGCCGGGTAGAGTTTCAGTTTGTTAATCGCGCCGAGCAGGCTTCCAATTATCTGCCGGACAATTTTTGAATCCGCCGGCTCCAACATATTTTTGATTTCCCGGGCGGATTTTTGGGGTGCAGTTGGTGCCGCCGGCGATTTTGGAGAATCCATTTTTTGGTAGGTGATCTGGCCGACGATGATATGGGGCATCGGATAGGCGCTTTGAAAAGACCGCCAGAAGCCCGGCATGATGGACTTGCGCTCTGTCTGGCTGATTTTATGAATCAGGGTGGTGAGCTCCTCCGCTGAAATGCCGCGCACAAAAGTCAGGTGTTTGAGCTCCAGTCGGTCCCAGATAGCCATAATTTGTTCCGCCACTGTGGGGTAGGCGGTGATATCCAGGGGGTCCTGGTTTACCAGCAGGGTATTTTTTTCCAATATAATGGAGACCCGCTCATCGGTGGAGAGGATTTGCCGGATCAGCGCCAAGAGCTGGTTCACAGAGTCAACCACGGATTTGCTCTGCGGCGGGTAAAGCCTGGTATTTCGAACCGCCACCACTATCGCGCGCAAGAGGCTGGGAATATGGTTTATGGCATTTTTACTCAAGGGCGTATCCGCAATCGCCGCTTCGCCCCCCGCCCCTTCGTCGGGCTCCCCGGTATCTGTATCCGGATAGGTGAGCGCCTCGTCCGGGTTGAAAGTCCGGAGATGATAATCCGCCAGGGATTCCTGGTAGGCCCGGGCTTTTTCCGGATCACCGCCAAGGCTGAAGTGATGGGCGGCAATCGTTTTTGAGGGCAGGAGCTGCCGGTTATACAGGTCTTCTTTGTAACTGCCGATCTGATCCTCCAGCGTGGCCCGGACCTCGGGCGAAATGTCCTCATAGATGGTATCCCGGACGCGTTTGCTGGAAAACCGGATACTTTCATCTGTCTCGTTGAAATCAGACCGGACAATGCCCTGGGCCAATGCTTGGTTTAAGCAGTCGTAAATTTTGGCGGATTGTTTTTTGCTAAATCCCGCTATCATGCTAAGGGAAGTTGTTTCGCCGAAGGCAGAGGCCCGATCAATAAATTGCCGGCTTTCTTCGTCCAGAAGCGCCATTTTCTGCTGAATGATCTCTTCCAGGGAGCGGGGGAAGTAATTTTTTTCAATGGCGGCAATGCGCCATTTGGCGCCTTCCTGGAAAATTTTTTGGTCATTGGCCATTTTCCGAAGAATTTCTGTAATAAACAGCGGATTGCCCTCGGTCAGGGCGGCCATTTCATGGGCGGTGCGGCGGGGAAACTTAATGCCCGGAAAGATCATATTGACATGTTTATTGATGTCCTCTGCCGTAAGGGCGGTGAGGGTAATATCGCGAATCTCCAGTGCCTCGCTGTAGGCGTTGCGAAAGATTTCCAGGGGGATCGCCTGAGGCCGGGTGGGCACCTCCTGGGAAGCCGTTCCGCAAATCAGAATGGGTACCGGCTGCTCGTTAAATATGGTCTGTAACAAATGCAGCGATGCGGGATCACTGTAATCAAAATCATCGATCAGAAGTATCAGCGGCTGATCATCCATCAACGCGGTGAAAAAATCACAAAATGACCGGAAGATGGCCTCCCGATGGGCCGCGTCATCTTCCGGCGGCGGCTCCTCTGCGTCAATTAACTGGGGGATGACATGGGCCAGCCGGTATATGGCTTCATCATCCATGGCATCCAGAACGGATTTTCCCTTGTCCTCGCGCTGGTTCATCATGGCCATGGCGATATAGGAAATCAAGTAATAGGGGCGGTAGGATTCCTGCAATGCGCCGGCGATCCGGACCATATTGACATGGGTTTTGGCCAGATTGCGCTGCACCAGGTCCAGAAAGCTGGTTTTGCCCATTCCGGGCGCCCCGTCGACAACAAGGAACCCCTGCTGGCCACGCCCCAGTTGCTGCAGGGCATTGCCAACCTCTTTGAATTGGGATTTGCGCCCCACAATGCCGGCATTGTCCAGGTAATGAATGGCGGTTTTATGGGAAACCGCCTCGGGAGTGACAGCGCCGATATCCACATATCGGTTTCGTCCGGATTGTTTGGCCGCATACAGGGCGGTATCCGCCTGATGGATCAGTTCATTGCCGGAGGCGGCATCATCCGGAGCGCTGGCAATGCCGATGCTTAAGGTGACGGGAATGGCTGTGTCTGCGTCAGCGGAAAAAAACAGGTTGTAGTGGATGTTGTTCAGCAGCTTTTCCGCAGCTTTCAGGGCCTCCGGCTTGGGCGTGTCCGGCAGGAGCAGGATAAATTCATCCCCGGCATACCGGATCGGGATTGCGTTTTCGCGGGCCGTATCCTTTAAAATGGTGCTGACATGCACCAGCGCCTGATCTCCGGCTTCCTCGCCGTATTGCTCGTTTAAGCGCTTGAAATGATCAATATCTATCAGCAACAAAGAAACCGGAGGCTTAAATCCCTGCCAGTCAATTTCATTTTTAAAATAGTTCAGCAGAAACCGGCGGTTTTTGAGCCGCGTCAGCTCGTCCTCAAAAAAAATGGCGGACGGGTCTTTGCCGACGTTTTGCAGAAAGTGAAAGAATTTTTGATACTTCATGCGGCTCCCGGATATTTTTTCGGGCTGCTGAGGGGTCCCGTTTTCTTGCGATTGTTCTTATGGCCGCAATTATACATAAAGGATATGTAAATGACAATCATTCAAAATGGTCGAAACGGTTATGCCGGAACCGCCACGGGCAAGGAAAACCGCTCATGAAGAAAATTCGGAGCGTCCACGGCTAATTTGTTCTAACCGCAAAATCCATACCCCCGGTCCTGTTAACGCTAAGGTTGGGATTCGTTTTCTTCGCTATCGGGATCGAAATCGGAATCGAAATCGCTATCGGGATCGAAATCGATGCTGTAGACTTCCTGATCCTTTCGAACTTGGTATCCTCTTCCGCCGAGACGGCTGAGCATCGCGGCCATACGGTCGAGTTCATCCTTGCGGTTCCGGCTTTCCATCTTGTCCAGCGCCTTGCCGACAACCAGCACATCTTGAATCGCCGCGCACTCAAGCGCGGAGCCACGAGCGATTTCGAAATAACGCCTTCGGTCGGCTTCCGCGGTCTTGCCATTACCTTCGGCGATATTGAGCGGTATCGACTGGCTGGCCCGAAGCCGTTGATCCCGGGCGGGCCGATGGACTCCGTTCAGGCTGTCGGCCTTCTCGTAAACCCATGCAACGTAGCCTATTGAAAGGCGATAGACGTCCAGTTTTTCGTGTCCAAGGGTCATATTTTTTTCGATCCCGATCCCGATAGCGATTTCGATTTGGATACAGAACAAATTAGCCGTGTCGGAGCGTCTGGATTTGTTGACCCGGGGGATTGGATTTGATAATTAATTATCATAAGGTTTTTTAAGGCTGTCAATTATATTATACAGAATAGATAGGGGAGTCGCAAATGTCCATCAATGAAGATCGATATGAGGTTTTAACCGGGGATATTTCATTATCCGAGCCGGTCACTGTGGAGGCTGTGGGGGAGCGGATCAGAAAAATCCGGGAAGCCAAGGGCCTTTCTTACGAGGAGCTGGCCAATGTAACTGGGTTTGATGTGAATTCCCTGCAACAGATTGAAAAAAATGAAATCCAGCCCCAGCTCGGCACCCTGGTCAAGCTCTCCAAGGCGCTTGACAGCGCATTCAGCCGCCTGGTGTCCGGGGTCGGCGACAAGCTTTATTCAATCACCCGGGAAAATGAGCGCAAGGTGGTTTCCCGTTCAACTAACACCAAAGGCAAACAGTTATATACCTACAAGAGCCTGGCGCCGGAGGTCAAAGGCCGCCATATGGAAGCCTTGACGGTCACCCTGGAGGAGAGTCCGGATCAGGAAACTTCGGTCCACGAAGGCGAGGAGTTCATCTACGTGCTTGAAGGGACCGTGGTTGTGAAAATTGATCAGGAGAAATTTGAGTTGGAGCCCGGCGACAGTATTTATTACCTTTCCACAACCCCGCATATGATCGCGGCCAAAGAGGGGCAGGCAGACATCCTGGCGGTGCTTTACGAAGGATAGACCGTTAGATGAGGCCGCACTCGGCTTCCTTTTTATAAGTCTCCCATTTGGCATCCACTTCCTGCTGGATGGCGGCGATCTGTGCGTCTGAAAATCCCCTGAAGCGGGCCTGGGTTTCGAGGTATTCGGATACCGGTCGCCGCTCCTTTTTAAGCAGGCGGCTGGAGGGACTGCTTAATTCAAACCGCCCGTTTTCTTTTTCGTATAAATCAAACAGTCCGCTCTCAACGGCCAGACGTCCGATTTTTATGCTGTATCGCGGATTAAACCCCCATCCGGACGGGCACGGCGTATGCACATGAATATATTTCGGCCCGGAGATGGTTTTCGCCTTTTTAATTTTATCATACAGATCCAGCGGATAGGCGGGGGAAGCGGTGGCCACATAGGGAATCCCATGGGCCGCCAGAATGGCCGGAACATCTTTGTTCTTCTGTTTTTTCCCGGAAATCGGGGTCGTGGTGGTCAATACCCCCTGGGGCGTGGTGCCGGAGCGCTGCACGCCGGTATTCATATACGCCTCATTGTCATAGCAGATAAAAACAAAATCCTCCCCGCGCTCACACGCCCCGGAGAGCGCCTGAAGACCTATGTCGCTGGTGCCCCCGTCACCGGCCCAGGCGGCCACGGTGGTGGAAGTGTTTTTTTTCGCCCGCATGGCGCCAAGGATGCCCGTGGCTGCGGCCGCGGTGGAGGCAAAGGTCACATTGAGACAGGGCAGCTGGGTGGCGGCAATGGGATATAGCCCCTGCAGCACTGTGAGGCAGCTGGGCGGCACCACCAGAATCGTGTCCCGTCCCAGGGCTTTCAGCCCGATCCGGTAAATAAGGCCTAAACCGCAGCCTGCGCAGGCCCGGTTTCCCGGATGAACCAGTTCGTCTTCCGGCAGGTTGAGGATGGTTGTTTTTTCAGCCATTTTTATATCCTATTATATGTTCTGTTATATTTTAATTAAAAGATATTGGCTTCTTCTAAGTAACTTAATCGTACTCAGTCCCGCGCAAGCGGGACGGTTCTCGTACTCGTGATCGTACTCGAAATAATTAAAAGCCGATTACGAGCACGAGTACGCGTACGAGTACGAATCAAAAGTTACTTTCTGCAAAAATGCTGTGGCGATGGTATAAACCAAATTTTGCGAAGCCATCACATTTTCAGCCCGATCCATTGGGGCATATCCTCAGGCCCAATCTTTTCGGAGCACGACTGATGAAGCGCCGCTTTGAGCTGCTGGGTCTGGATTTCCCGGCCGCCAAGCCCCAGGATGTAGTTGTGGATAAACGGCCGATTGTCTGAATGATAGAGCGCGGCCTTGATGTCCGTATATAAGGCCCCTTCATAGCCGTAGCTGAGCGCTTTTTCCATTACAATGATTCCTCTGGCCGCGCCAAAGGTTTCCCGAACGGCCGCATCCGGAAACGGGCGGTGCACCCGGAGGCCGCATACCCCGATATTGAGGCCGTCCTCCCGCAGGACGTCGACCACGTCCCTTAGCTGATATGAAAGCGATCCCATGCATACGGCGATATATTCGGCGTTTTCAAGTTTGTAGGGTTCCAGATAGCAATGCCCGCCCCGGCCAAAGGTGTCGTAGAATTTTTCATCCACGGTTTTGATTACATCAAGCGCATCCCTCATGTCCGTATGGAGGTTGTGGCGGATCTCCATATAGCCGGGCGCTGTATGACCGCGCACATCCGGCCGGATATCCGGCAGGGTCACGGTGTTTAAGTTGCAGGGGGCTGCCGGATCCAAAGCGTATTCAGGCGCATATGCGGGAAGAAACTTGTCTACAGTGCCGCTTTCCGGAATGTCAAAGGGCATATAGGTATGCGACAGCAAATAGCCGTCGTAGCAGACCATGACCGGGATGCTTACGGTTTCGGCAATGGCAAAGGCCTGGATCACCGTGTCAATGATCTGCTGATGGTCGCAGGCAAAAAGCTGAATCCAGCCGGCATCCCGCTGGGAAATCGCGTCCTGCTGGTCGTTCCAAACGGTCCATGGGGCGCCGATGCCGCGGTTGACAACGCACATCACAATCGGCAGGCGGGCGCCGGCCGCCCAGTGCAGCTGTTCGCTCATGTACAGCAGTCCGTTTGCGCTTGTTGCGGTAAACGCCCGCGCACCTGCGCTGGATGCGGCAATACAGACGGACAGGGCGCTGTGTTCGCTTTCCACCGGGATATATTCGGCATCCATTTTTCCGGAATCGACAAATTCGGACAGCTTTTCAGTCAACGGCGTCTGGGGCGTAATAGGGTATGCGGCCACCACCTGGGCCCGCGCCAGCTTGACCCCGTTGGCGGCTGCCACGTTGCCGGATTCAATGACATGCATAGGGTTATTTCTCCTCTTTGATGTAGACGGTTTCTTCGACCATGGTAATCGCCCCCACAGGGCATTCTTCCGCGCAGATTTCGCAGCCTTTGCAGTATTCGTAATCTATGGTCGGGGGAATGGTCCGGGTGATCACCCCGTCCGGGCAGTAAAGCCAGCAGTTAAAGCAGGCGGCCTTGTTGCGTTTGGCGGGAATGCATTTTTCAAGGTCGATCACAGGGCGAAGCACCCGCCAGGAGCCGGTTCGGCCCCCGTCTCCGGGGCCGGGCTCACTTCTTGAAATCCGGCAGGCATATTTTTTTTCGGTCATCGGGATTCTCCAACTAGGGTATTTTCATAGGTTACACGGGCGGCTTCAACATTTTTTTCCGGGTTGCGGCCTTCAAATTCCTCGGTGATGGCCTGAAGCAGGGGCTCCAGATCCAGCAGGCCGGTGGCTTTGGCAAACAGGCCGATCATGCCGGTATTGATGATGCCCGGCGGCAGCCCGACGCGCGGGGCAATGGAACTTACATCCGCGGTGGATACGTTCATGCCCTCATAGGCGTAATCCGCCGGCGGCCTCGGGGTGTTGATCATGATGAGTCCCCCGGTCCGCAGCCCGCCGGCTACATCCACCTCTTTTAATAAGAGATGATCAAACACCACGACCATATCCGGCGCAGTGATCGGCGAGAGATCATAGATTTTGTGTTTGGAGATTTTCAGTGAGGTCAAGACCGGCGCCCCCCGGCGCTCCGTGCCGAAAGTAGGCGTCATGACCACCCCTTCATACCCCGAGGAAAAGGCGGCGCCGGCCACAATCTTGGCCGCTGTAATGGCCCCCTGTCCCCCCCGGCCGTGCCAACGGATTTGAGTGATATCTTCTCGCATTGCCTGCCCTTTAATTTTTTAATCCGGATCAATTGATGAATGAAGCTGTCTTGTATTGGCTTAAAAGGCAAAAATTAAGAAAATTATCGGTTTTGTCAAGGCTTTTAACCGGTCGGGCCGCCCGTATCCGGCCGCTTATAACCCAAATGGATCGCATTAAACCGCCGCCTGACTGAATTTCTCGTTTGCGTTAAAATAAATTTTCTTGATCATGGTGATGTGCATGGTAAAGAATATAAAAATATTTTGAATAATCACCTCATCATTTCGGATATGGAGAAAAGCATGACACTTAGCATCAAAACCACCGATCAGTTAAAAGAGCTGCCAGAGGAGTCCGAGCTAAGCTTCGGAACTGTTTTTACGGATCACATGTTTAATATGGATTATAACCTGGAAAATGGGTGGCACAACCCCCGGATCGAGCCCTACCATAATTTCACCCTGGATCCGTCAACCATGGTGCTGCATTATGGTCAGTCCATTTTTGAGGGGTTAAAGGCGTTTAAAACTCCGTCCGGGGGGATCAATCTGTTCCGGCCAATGGAAAACTTCAAACGGTTCAACCGCTCCGCGCACAAGCTTTGTATTCCGGAGCTTGACGAAGACTTTGCCCTGGAGGCCCTGATGGAGCTCCTAAGAGTCGAGAAACGCTGGGTGCCTTCTGCGCCGGGGACCTCCCTTTACATACGGCCCACGATCATCGCCACAGATCCGTTTTTAGGGGTCCGGGCCTCCTATACCTATCGGTTTTTCATCATTTTATCGCCGGTCGGGGCCTATTATAAGGAAGGGTTTAATCCGGTTAAGATCTGGGTCACGGACAAGTACGTTCGGGCCGTGCGCGGCGGAATGGGCGAAGTCAAAACCGCGGGCAATTATGCGGCCAGCCTCTATGCCGGCGAAGAAGCCCACCGGCAGGGCTATACCCAGGTCCTGTGGCTGGATGGCGTGGAGCTCAAATATGTCGAGGAAGTCGGTTCCATGAATATTTTCTTTGTGATCGACAATGAACTGGTGACGCCTTCGCTCAGCGGCAGCATCCTTTCAGGCATTACCCGGGACACAGTGATCCGTTTGGCCCGCCAATGGGGCATGCCGGTAACCGAGCGCAGACTCAGTATCGATGAACTGGTGGATACCTATGACGCCGGTAAGCTGCAGGAGGTTTTCGGCTCCGGCACGGCAGCGGTGATTTCACCGGTTGGCGAGATCAAATACCGGGATAAGCAGATGTTCGTGGGGGACGGCCAGGTCGGGCCCTGGGCCAAGAAGTTTTTTGATGCGATTACGGATATTCAGTACGGCCGGGCTGAGGACCCGGAGAACTGGACGCTGCCGGTAAAGGTGTAGGGTATAGGGTGTAAGGTGTTGGGTGTAGGGTATAAGGTGTAAGGTGTTGGGTGTTGGGTATTAGGTGTTGAGGTTTGGGGGGTGGCAGATGGCCTGCCTAAACCAACTCTAAAGTTTGGGCATAAAAAAACCCGGACGGTTCTGGGAGATCGTCCGGGTTTTTTCACGCCGTTTTATTTGATATCGATTTTCTTCGTTTTGGTCTTTTCTGTTTTGGGAACGGTGATTTTCAGTGTTCCGTCCTTATAACTTGCCTCGATCTTATCGGGATCAACTCCGTCCGGCAGGGTAAATGCCCGTTGAAATTTGCCGTATGCGCTTTCCCTGCGGTAGTAGTTTTCTTCATTGATATTTTCTTCGTGTTTACGTTCACCTTTGAGTGTCAGCACATTGTCTTTTACATCAATGCTCACATCCTCTTTTTTGACGCCCGGCAGGTCCGCTCTGATCACAATGTTGTCGCCTTCTTCATAGGTATCCACTGTCGGACGCCAGTCAAACAGTGCCATCTCGCTTTCCTCGCCGCCCGGGCGGGCAGGGAATGTATCCTCAAACAGTCGGTTGATACGATCCTGCAACGTCGGCAGCGTAGTCCATGGATCCCATCTTACCAGTGCCATAATGTCACCCCCTTTTTTACTGATTTATATAAATTTCAGTTGTCTATTTCCTTTTCAGTTTTAAAATTAATACATCGGATCTGCTCGTCAAGGGGGGGGGAGTTTATTTTTTTTATCAATGGATGACAGTCTTGTAATTTGATTTCATTCACCTAATACCCAAAACCCGTAAAGTCACTTAGAAGTATTCCCCCCGGGCCGCCGCCCGGGACCGAGCCTAAAAATAACTTTAAAGGCACTGAGGCACGGTAAATTTGTTCTATCTATTTTTCAGGCGGGCACGGTGGCCCGCCCTACGAATGGGGAAAAACCCGATTCATCGTAGGGTCGGCCACCGTGCCGACCATAAATTCTTGATTTCATTAACCTAATACCTAATACCCAAAACCTAATACCCGTGAAGTTACTTAGAAGTATAAAATAATATACAGGCAAACGCCAACCCGACGCTTGCATGCAATTAGTCGCCCGGAAATCCAACCGTCTGGGCCAGCGTAATATGCTGTTCCGCGCGCAGATTCATGATTTTGGCGAGCTGTGATCGGGGCACCGAGCCCCTGACCACGGTGGCAAGGCCGGCTGAGGCGCAGTAAAGGTAGACGTTCTGGCTGATGAACCCGGTATCAGCGGCCGCATAAAATCTTTTCCGGTCTTCGTCCGCGCCGCTCATTTTTGAATAATCCGCCACATAAATTAAATTGATGGGCGCGTCCGCAATAAACCCCTGCGTGCCGGTTTCAGCCCGGATATCTTTCTCCAATACCGGATCAAGCCGATGTTAGATATCCACTTTTACCCGAAGCCCCATAATCAATGCGGTCTCCACGAACTGATTGGCGGGGTCGACAATCTGAAAGTTCGGCGTGATATGGAGCCAGGGGGCGGCGGTGATGTCGTAATAAAATTCCATTCCCTGCTCATCGTCCAATATAAAGAGATAATCCGGCAGTTCGTCGCTTATGGCCGTAAAATAATATCCCAGTCCGAGTGTATCCTCTGGGCGATCCGGAATGATGCCGGTGGTGCTCAGGCCGAAGCTGCAAAACCATTCAAAGGGATTGGTGGCCTCATCCGCATACCCCAGTCTGAGAAAATAGCCGATACCCTGTTGCGGTTCGGTTTCTTCAAAAAACCGGAACTGGTCATAATTAAAATAAATACACCAGGTTTCATCTTTTCCCGGCCGGATAAGGGATGGATCTTTCGGGATATGGGAGAATTTCAGCCAGTCGTCCGGCACGGCCAGGCCGTAATCTTTGGTCCCGACCGAGAGCCCCAGCAGCTGATTGGCGCTGCGGCCAAGAACATCGAGAGAGATGCGGTATTCCATGGCAAGGGTTGCGCCGTCATCAAATGCCTCGTCAAGTCCGATTTTATTGGGCTTCCCGTTTGGGTCGAGTACGGCCAGGGAAAAGGCGGCTTTCTCTTCGGTGTCCTGCAGAAAGAAACCGCCGCCCAGGGCGGCATACGGGATGGTCTGCAGGGTGACCGGATTAAATACCAGGTTCTGGTTTGAAAACTGGGTCTTACCCCGGCCGCCGGCCAATGCATTGGCATCCCGCCCCAGGGTTTCCAGTTTCCCGAAAAAGACGCCGGTCTTTGAAGAAATCCGATGGTAGTAGGCGATGCTGGTCATGACGGTTTCGTTTTTATGCGCCAGCGGGTACAATCCGTCCGTGTTTTCCGCGTGCAGTGAGCCGGTGTCGGCATTGATAAAATCGCCGAATCGGGTTTCCGCAAACAGCCGGACATACCCGCCCTGCCATAAGCCGAGTTTTTCAAAATCAAAGGCCAGCTCAAGGTCCAGCGATCCGCCGGCCTCGCCGTCTTCGCGGATGCCGCCGGAAAGCACATTCTGGTAGCCGGTTACCGTGTCCATGGATAGCCGGATGCCGTTTTTATACAGATCCGTCCGCCACGTACCGAATCGATCGGTCAGTGCCGGGTTAACGGTGGTCTTGTTTAAAAAATCGGGGATCGGCCAGAGGGTCTCCCGGCTGTTTGCCGCGCCAACCGGGGGTTGCGGCAGAATGAAATAAAAAATCGAAATGAAAAATGCCAGGATGCTCAAAAATCGGGTTATATTTTTTTCTGTTTGCATATGCATGGATGTGTCATCCGGTCAGCGGGATGAGAGTTTTACGAAACCTAGCATGGACTGGGCAAAAATAAATCCCGGTAACAGGAGGTTTTATTAATTGGCCAGCTCCTGGAGCCGGTCAATATTTAACTTCCAGCGGGGCGGCAGCTGAAAAAGGACCGGCCCCAGTTTATCGCCAAGGCTTCCGGCATAGGGCCTTTCCAATGATTGTAATTCCAGCCGGAAGTGCCGATATGAAGTTTTGGGGGTACCATGATTTCCCTGCAAGCGTTTTTAAATCTTAAATGGATATGCTCAACAATAACAGTATCCGCGCAGAAATGCAATCGCCTGAATTTAATGGTTAAATAATAGGGATAAGGCCGGGGGGTCAGTTGATGTCAGCGCTTGTGTGGCCGGCGCCGTCATTGAAGATCAGCGCAACCGCTTTTTTATTTTTGGCATCATATAATTTTACCACGGATTCGGCGATGATGGCGATATTGTCCGCATTCGGGAAAAAAATGGGAGTTCGCAGGGCGGCGATCAGGTCAAGGCCCCCTTGGGCGATGGCCTTGAAAATGGCTTTGGCCTCATAGGTCTCCTCATGAAGAAATGTGTAATCCTCGGGACGCAGCAATCCAGGGCTCACATTTTTAAGGCGCTTGTCAATAATCGCATACTCCCGGATTTTAAGTTTTTTTTGCTGGCTATCCTTAATTATTTCATATTTTTGAAGCAAAGCCGCCTCCTTTCAGGCATAATAGACCTCTTTACATAATATAACAGGATTTACTTGGGCGTCAAATTATTATTTTTAAGAAAATCAGAAAGTTTTAAGGCTATGCGTAGCGGGCCGGCGCGGGCCGGGACGTTTTTTGAAGCTTCCGATTTTAAAAATTTGAAACGCTCAATTTAGGAAAGATTGTCTTGACAACCCCGGGGGCATTTTAAAATACTGTGCAGTTCTGGTTTTAATTGATTATCAAATTCGCACAGGAGGAAAATTTAAGATTATGCGCGTGACAGAGCTTTATGAAAAAAAGGCCCCGGTGGTGTCCATGGAATTTTTTCCGCCCCGCGATGAGGCGGCAGCGGAAAAATTCGATGGTATTGTGGATAAATTGGCGGAGCGCGGCCCCGATTATATGACGGTGACCTTCGGGGCGGGCGGCTCAAACCGGGACGGCTCCTATCAGACGGTAAAAAAACTGGTTGAGGAAAAGAATCTGCCCACTGTTGCCTATCTTGCAGGCTATGGGCTGGGGCCGGATGAAATAACCGAAGTGCTGGATAATTATAAGGCGCTCGGGATTGAGACGATTTTTGTGATCCGGGGGGATAAGCCTAAGGATGAAAATTTTGCCCCTCATCCGGAAAGCTTCTCTTATGCCTCGGATATGATCGGCTTTATCAAGGATCGGTATGATTTTGCGCTTGGATGCGCGGCCTATCCCGAAGGCCATGTGGAAGCGGAAAGTCTGGACAAAGACATTGAGGCGATCAAAAAGAAACAGGATAGCGGGGCGGCCTACATCGTATGCCAGTACTGCTATGACAATCAGTATTTCTTTGATTTCGTTGATAAGTGCCGGGCAGCCGGTATTACCGTCCCTATTATTCCGGGGGTTATGCCGGTCTACACCATCAAGCTCACCAATATCTTATCCAAAGTATGCGGCTCCACCATTACGGATGAACTGCAGCAGAAATTGGACGCAATGGCTGACGCGGATAAGGAGGCGGTGCTTCAGATGGGGATTGATTTTGCCGTTGATCAGTGCCGGGGGCTGTTAAAAGAAGGCGTTTCGGGATTGCACTTCTATACTATGAACCGGAGCAAATCCACCAGTGAGATTATTGATCGGCTGCGGGGGGAGAATCTGCTTTAGGAATGACGGCTTCGCAAAAAGCGGTTGAAGCCGTGGGCGTGCCATTTTTGCCGAAAGTAACCCAAAAAGGTGCATAAAATCCGTCCATACTGTCATTTCGAGCGGCAGCGAGAAATCTTAAGATTCCTCGTTGCTGGCGCGCCTCGGAATGACAGTTGCGGAAGACTCCGGAATAAAAGCATATATTATTGAGTTTTACACCTAATACCTAATACCCAAAGTTCCTTGAAAGTATTCCCCCCGGGCTGCCGCCCGGGACCGAGCCTATAAGTAACTTTAAAGGCACTGAGGTACGGTAAATTTGTTCTATCTATTTTTCAGGCGGGCACGGTGGCCCGCCCTACGAATGGGGAAAAACCCGATTCATCGTAGGGTCGGCCACCGTGCCAACCATAAATTATTGATTTAATTAACCTAATACCCGTGAAGTTACTTAGAAGAAAACAGGGCCCTGAATATGCCGAAACGACCGGTAACCCCAACCTATATCGTTTTTTACATTCTATTCCTGCCAGATACGTGGCAGATTCTGATGGGCATCGGGCTCGCCCTGCTGGCGCAGCAATTTGCCACAACCCCTGAGATGGCCGTTTCTTCCAAAGTCCTGATCTTTATCATGCTGGCCACCATCGGCTATACGATCACGCGCCTGCCGGCCAGGTGGATCGCAGGAAAAATTAAAAAGTTTTTTCTGGGCGAGCGGCAGCAGTAGGCACAGGGTTTCTATTCCATTCTTAGCAGGGCAAAGCCCTGGGCGTCTTTAACCAGAATGAAAATCTCGTCTTTATCCTCTCCGCGCATAAATGAAAAATCCAGAATATCCTTGGCTATGGCTTTGGATGTATAGGTCTGCCGGACGGCCTCGCCGGTCCATTGAACAGCCACCAGGCTGTCCCGGGCATTCTCTTTGCCGATGAGGCGTTTAAGCTTTTCCAGTCCCCAATCCATTTCGCGCTGTTTATTGATGGTAAAAACCTGCTCATCATAGGCTGGTTTCAGGCTAAAGCGCCTGGGCGCAAAGCAGTCTGCCGACGTTTTTTTGTCAAACCCGCCGAGAAATTCCGGTTCTTCAAGGGCAACCGGATAAGAGAGGATTTCATAGGCTCCGAATTCTTGATCCGTCATTGCCATTATTTTTTCAGTTTCCGCGTGATAGACGCTGATGTGATGGCCGGGTTCAAGAATCATTATGTTCTCAGGATATCCCGGCAGGCGGCTGAATTGATATAAGGAATAAACGCCCTTTGCCGGGGCATATGTGGAAGTGGACAAACGGCCGTCATCTGCCGGATCAATTTTTAGGATGGCACCGGTATAAGGCTCGTATTCGCCCTTGGCCTGGCCCAGCAATACCGGTTTCCCGTCGGGTTCGGAAATGACGCGCAGATAAAAAGGAATGTCTTTTTTTATCGGCTGAAGCCGGTGGTCCTGAATGCTTAAAATCTGAGCGCATAAGCGGGTGCTCCAGGCATCGACCGCTATTTTCCGCTGTCCCAGGGTCACGGCCAGCTCATCCCGGCCGTCCCGGTTCAGATCCATGGCATGGAGATGGAGGCCGATGATGCCGTCTGTGTCAAATGCATAATCGTATACGGATTGCAGGCTGTTATCGATTTTGTGAAAGACCTGGACCCTGTCATTATTTAAAAGCACAAATTCTAGTGCCGGCGTCTCATCAAGCTGGCAGATGACCAGTCGCTGGAATTTATCGGGAAGCCGAAGCGGCTGAAAGTCATTTCCGGCTTCGGTGCTGACGGTTTGAAAATTTGGTGATCCGGGCTCAGCCGGAGATGGCCGGAGCTTGGCATCTGTGGCGGGCGGCGCAGCTTTCTCGGGTTTCTCCTGCCTGTGGGGCGTGTCCGGCACCCGGGCAGGTGGTTTGGTTGCCGGCATGAACTCTTCGCCCGCAGAATCTTTTGTCTGAAACGCCTGGTCACAAGCCTGGGCTTCGGAATAGAAAGTTTTTCCGGAATACAAGGATTGCAGCTTGGTGACCAGGGTGTTTCCTGTGCCTTCCAATCGCAGCAGAAGTCCGTATTCCTGACCTGACGGGATATGCGAAAGGGCGTCGATTTCCAAAACCGGGTAATGGTGATCCAGCAGTTTTTGAAGCAGCTTCTGATACGGGGCAAACCCGTTTTTTTCGGAAATATTGGAATACAGGCAGATCAGCGGGGCGGCGGGGGTGGCCACCGGATCGCCCGATTCCGGCGGCAAATCTTCAAATACCGCAACCTGCCGGGCCACATAGCTGTTGCCGGTCAAGCGCTCGATTTGCAATACGCCGATCTGCGGGAGCAGGGCATCAGGCGTGTTGGGGGGCTGGCGAAGAATTAAAAGTTCCCGGCCTTTTTCAAGGGAGGCTTCGTTTTTGGGGAAAAGTAGCCGGTGCTGATGTACGGCGGAAATTTTTGATATGATCTTTTGCTGATCCGGAAATGCGGTATCCAGATAGGTGAAAAGCCCCTGATAATCCGGTAAAGCGGCAGAAGCCGGCGCCGCTGCCCACAGGAGACTAAGGGCCGCCAAAAGTCCGACAAACCTTTTTTTTAACATTTTCTAGTGCCTCGCCTGATGAATTAGCCTTAGAATAACAGAAAAAGGCCGGACTTGTCCGGCCTTTTTTCCTTTTTTGTGCGCCAAAATAATTAATTGATCCAGCGGACTAAAATGTCCATTTCATCTCAATCGTGTCCACAAAAGCCATTTCATCAAAACCCGGGCCCTGCAGATCTTCAATACCATCGCCGGGATCGAAGATTGAAATCACATTGCCCAGTGAAAAGTGCTTGTTGAAATGATAGGTCAGCTGCAAATCGAATTCCCAGCCCATGGCATCGTCGATGCTCTTTTCTTCAACATCCTCCAGCGCGCCGGTTTCCGCCATCCAGAAATACTGTAATTGGGTTTTGTAGGACCAACTGTTCATTCCGCCGTGGGTGCCGACTCCTAGACTATACATGCCCGGACTGTTGGCATTGGCTGAGTTGCTGATGCCGCCGTATCCGGGGGCGCCCCCGAGGGTGTCAAAGGTGTTGCTGTAAAGATGAGAGCCGGCCACCGGAAGGTATCGGTAAATGATGCCGTTCTCAAGACCGAAGGGGCCGGCATAGCGGGAGATATTGGTAATCGGGTTAAACGCTTCAATGTCATCGTCCGTTGCGTCGTCATCGCCGGAGATATAATAACCGCCGAAGTAGGGATTAACCGAACCGGAAACAGCGGCTTCGATTGCGGCAAAGCCGCCATATGCGGAAATATCAGCCTCACCACCGGTGGCCGTGAAGTTGTCTTTATCTCCCAGCGCATAGACGAATTCGGCTTTGGGTTTGAGGTTGCCCATTTTCCCATACGCCTGAATGCCTAAGTAATGCACATCCGCTTCCCGGGCCTGATTATCGCTGTAGCCATAGAAAGGCGCTACTTTTAAGGAGCCGGCAGGGAATGTGGCCTTGGCGGTATAGACCTGCCAGTCATCCTCATCACCATTGCCGTCCATGGTTGCCCAGTCATTTATGAGAAGGGCCAGGAGTTCCCATTTAACATCATTCATGTTGCCGGACAGGCTGATATAGGGATGGTCGTCGCCGTAGAACAAGCCGCCGGTTTCCAAATCCACCCAGGTTGTGTTCCAGCCGGTTTCAAGGGTTGCCGGCATGCCGTGGGAAGTGAAATCGTAGCTGAATGCCAGTTTTTCGACCGCAAAGTCCTCGCCGGTCATTCCCAGGTCATTGCTGATTTCCCCGGCCCGAACGCCGCGGTCCACGTTGCCTTTATCCAGCGCAAAATCGCTTTCCAGCATGGACATAAATTTCCAGTTTTCGCCGCCGCCTTTTATTCCGAGCCGAAATTCATTCCGGACGGTGATCTCATCGTTGTCAATAATTCCGCCCTCGTCAAGCAGCCAGTCAAAGTCGGTATCATCATCATTGAAATCCATATTGCTTACAAAATGCGGAAATGTTTTCAAGGTGCCGAAAAGTTGAATGCCCACATCCGTGGTTACCGGTGTGACCTTGCCCATGCCCATTTCGGCCAGAGCCGGGCCGGCCAGAAAGGCCACGCTGGTAAAAACTAAAAACATAAAAATTGTCAGTCGTTTCATTGGTCCCCCCTTTTTTTCTTTTGATCTGAGTTTCAAAAAGTTTCCCCCAACCATGCAAGCCATTTATTCCATAGGCTGTCCTCCTTTTTATTAAATAGTTTCCTGATATTATTTATATTATAAAGAAATAATAGTAAAATCAATATATTTATAAGGATATATATAAATTTTCCAAAAAAAGCAGAAGCTTAAGTTTTGGCATAGCAAAATAGACGATTCTTTATCCGCGGCCGAAACGTTCCTTGATTTTTTCCCGATCCGGCGTGCCATCGGCTTTTAAGGGAAAATCCGCTGTCATCTCTACATAATGGGGCTTTTTAAACCGGGCGATCCGTTCGCCGACGAAATCGATGAGTGTTTGCGCCTCAAGCGTTTCTCCGGCTTTTAACAGGCAAACGGCCTTGATCCCTTCCTTCCATTTGGGGTCCGGAACACCGAAAACCACCGTATTCTCAATCGCCGGGTGCTCCAGAATGACCTTTTCCACCTCCGCGGGATAGACATTTTCCCCGCCCGGTTTGATGAGTTCCTTTTCCTCTTTGCGGCCCGCATAGTATAAAAAGCCGGCCTCGTCGAATTTTCCGGTATCCCCGGTATGATGCCAACCCCCGCGAAACGTATGGGCATTCTCGTCAGGTAGATTCCAGTACCCCTGAAAAATCAGGGGGCCCTTCATAACGATTTCCCCGACCTCTCCCGCGGCTAAGGGGTGGCCGTCATCATTGATCGTGCGGACATCCGAGAGAATGACCGGCCGGCCCACCGAGCCGGGCGCATCATTGTATCGGCCGATGGTTGTCATCATGGCCGTCTCGGTTTGGCCGTACATACAAAAATACGTACCCTGGGTCATTTCCTGATATCTCTCGATGTCTTCGGCTGTGCCCAGACCGATGACCGATTTGAGGGAAGATAATTTGTGGTTTCCTTCGCCGGCCGCCGTCAGGATGGAGTTTAGAATGGGCGGAAAGTCAAAAATCAGGGAAACTTCGAACTCATCAATCAGGCCGGCGGCATGGGCGGCGTCGAACTTGGTCATGTTGACGTTTAAGGCGCCGCACTGAAAGGCGGCCGCCGCCATGAACAGGCCGGCCACATGAAAAAGGGGCAGCAGATTCAAATGAACGTCCTTTTCCGAGAGCCCGAAATAATAGTTTAGGTGCAGGCAGGCGCACATCAAGTTGGCGTGGCTTAGCAGCGCCCCACGCGGCCGGCCGCCCACCGCCGCGGTATGGATAATGAGAAAACCGTCATCATTTTTGACGTCAGCAGGTACAAATGATTCGGTTTGATTTGTCAGTGAGGCAAACGAGTCATATTCGCCGCTGTCTGTCTTTAAATTGAAGAACCGCATGTCAGAAGGCAGTTTCTGACGATGGGCGTTGATCGTTTCCTGGAATTCCGCATCCGCAAACAGGAGTTTAGGCGTGCCGTCGCTTAGATTGTAGCAGGCTTCTTCGCCGCTCAACCGCCAGTTAACCGGGAGCATGATCGCCCCTAAAGCGGCGGCCGCGCCATAGAGCAGGAAGAACTCCGTACTGTTTTTGCCGAATACCCCGAGCCGGTCCCCTTTTTGAATGCCTTCGGCTTTAAGCCCCGCAGCCAGTCGATCGACCCGGGCTTTTACCTGGCCGAATGTGAGCGCCTGTTTGGTATCGACATCGTGCCATGCCGATGATGTTGAATAAATATCGGCATTGCGGCGGATTAGATCATAGTAGGTAAAATCATACAGTCCCATGGCTGTTTTCCCGTCTGGCTGGGGTTTTTGAAATGGTTCCCATTACTTAACCGTAACGACCGGACACGGGGCCTTTAAAATAATAAACTGGGCGGTTGAACCGAGAATAATTTTCTGGGCGCGCGATTTTTTCTTGATGCCGACATATATCAGGTCGATTTCCTTTTCCTGGGCGAATTGAACGATGTCTTCCCCCGGTGACATGCCCCGGGCCAGCTGATGGGTTTCGCACGCCACGCCGGCCTCTTGGATAAATTTTTTGGCCGCATTCAGTCGGGATTCTATTCGGTCAATGGTTTTTATTTTTTCCGCAGCCCCGCCTTCCATGGAATTCATTACCAGCACTTTGGCATTGAAGATTTTTGCGTGATCCCGCGCCAGCGCCAATGCCGTATTAGAGACATCCGTGCCGCTATATCCCACTAAAATATTCATGAGTTTTTCCTTCTCCGGATGACCGATTACATCCAGCGTTTACGCCGTTTGTAGGATTTGACTTCTTTAAACGATTTGCGCCCCCCGCCCCGGGTGATGCCCATGTAGAATTCCTTGACATCCGGATTGTTCTTTAATTCCTTGGACGGGCCTTCCAGGACGATTTTGCCGGACTCCATGATATAGGCGTACTGGGACACTTCCAGGGCGATCTTGGCATTCTGCTCGACAACCAATATGGTGGTATTCAATTCCTCATTGATGGTGCGGATATTTTCAAAGATTTCTTTGACCAGAAGCGGTGCAAGGCCGAGAGACGGCTCATCGAGCATTAGTACTTTGGGCGCGCTCATCAGGGCTCTGGCGATAACGATCATCTGCTGCTCTCCGCCGGAGCAATACCCGGCCAGGCGATTGGTGATATTTCCCAGCCGGGGAAAATGCTTGTACATGAGCTGATGGTCGGCATTTATTGCATGCTGGCCGTCTTTTCGGGTGATGGATCCGACCCGGATATTTTCATCCACGGTCAGATGTTTAAACACCCGGCGCTCCTCGGGCACCATCACAGCCCCCAGTTTGACCACCTGCGTACCCAGCACATTGGTGATGTCTGTTCCCCTGAATTTGATGTATCCATCCCGGATAAACCCGTTCTCCGGTTTGAGCAGACCGCTGATGGCCCGCAGGGTGGTGGTCTTGCCCGCTCCGTTAGTCCCCAAGAGCGCAACGATCGCCCCCTCCGGCACCTGAAGGCTGACCCCCCGAAGCACCTGGACGATATCGTGATAGACCACTTCAATGTTGTTGACTTCGAGCAAATGCCCGTTACTTTTTGCCGCCATGTACTTAAAACCCGCTATTCAATGTTTTTCAGACCCGTTGCCGGGCGATTTCGCTGATGCAGGGAGGCGATCACCCGGTAAAAAGGGGGTTGAGGCAATTTTTATCATTTAATTTACCGCAACCCCCTTTTGTCGGGGGGCGCGACTTACTTGATTTTATCCGTATACTCCGGGATAAACGGTTTGCCTACAGCCCGGAACTCCCCATTCTGGACCGAATAGAGCTGCAGGGTATCAACACCCTGGTGATCGTCTTTCGAATAGGTCACCGGGCCCACGGCAGTGCCGGAGTAAAAGGCGTTCATGCCGTTCATTGCCAAAAGCTCCTGGTAAAGGGTTTTTTTGTTGATTTCTTCACCTTTGGCCTTGGCCCGCTGGATCACCTCTGTGGCCACCTCTGCGACAATGATGCCGGCCGCATAGTTGTGGGAGTTGGCGGTTTTGTCATCCCGGCCGTAACGCTCGGCGAGCGCCATCTGGGTGTCAGCGGCGTAGCTGTCCTCACTGGTGGTAATAAAGGAAGTGGTCCAGTAGAAATTTTCCGCCGCCTTGCCGGCCAGGGCGATCAGATCGTTTCCGCCCGTGTAATGGGCGCCCATAAATGTGATTTTGCCTTTTTCACCAAAGCTTTTGGCCACCAGATCCATACGGCTGGCGCCTTTTAAAAGGGTGGCCACCGGCGACTGCACCGTATGGCTGATGACATACTGGACATTTTTGCTTTTCCAGCGCTGAAGCATGCCGGTCACATCCAGATCCTTACCGTGCTCCACGACCTCCACGATTTCCATATCAAGCCCCGCTTTAACCGCGGCTTTGACATCTTCCACCGGGCCTCTCCCGAATGCGGACGGATGCACGTACATGGCCACTCTGGGTGTTTTGCCGTCATGATTGGCCACCAGGTATTCGGCCAGACCGATGGCCTGGGCGGAATAGGAGGCGATGGGCAGAAAAACATAGTCCGAATCCTCTATGTTGCCTGCGTGATAGGAGGCCGGCAGGGTCGGCATCTTTACCTCCTCAAAATCCCGTTTCAGCGCCAGGGTGCTGCCGGTTGAGTAGTTGAGGTAAAAGACCATGCCCATGTCCAGGTATTCTTCGAAATTGCGTTTGGTGATGGCGGTCTCGTACTTGTCGTCCCGGATCTCATATTTGATGGTGTCCTTGCCAAGCAGCTTCATGTCATTGGCGTAGCGGAAATAATCCTCCACGCCCTTGGCATAGGGATTTCCGGCGTCGGATGTCGGGCCGGTGATGGCAAGCGACAGCCCGATCATGTATTCCTCAGCCACTGCCGAGACCGGCATGGCCAGCATGAGGACAACTACGGATACAATGATCCCAATGGATATTTTTTTCGTTTTCATTTCCCCCTCCTTGCTTTTTGGTTAGTTTCAATCGGTTTTCAAGTGATTCGGGAAAACCGGCGGCCGGAATCAATAGCGAAACGGCCACAATTTTACGTATGAACGCAAGATCCGCCACCAGTTGGCGATCCCGCGCGGCTCAAACATGAGAAAAAGCACGATAACCAAACCGAAGCTCAAAGGGCGCAGGCCGGTCGCCAGGTCAAGAGAGGAAGGCAGAAGATGGCCGGCCCATTCGGCCAGATTCTCCATTTGCAGATCCAGCATCTTTATGGCCGCCGGCCCGAAAAAGGTCCCGGGCAGAGACCCCAGTCCGCCGACGATGGTCATGGCCAGGTATTGAATCGATTCATGCAGGGTAAAGGTTTCAAATCCCGCGCCCCGGTTCAGGTAGGCCTGCATGGCGCCGGCCACCCCGGCAAAAAAACCGGCCAGTCCGAATGCCGAAACTTTTGTAAACCCCGGATGCATGCCCATAGCATCGGCCGCCCGGTCGTTGTCCCGGACAGCCACGAGGCTCCGGCCATAGCGCGTGCGCAGAAGATTTCGGACGCCGAATCCAAGGACGACCACTGTTGTCAAAAGCGCATAATACCAGAAATTGTAGTGCACGCTTCTGCCCACCTCGCCGGTGAACCAGTATACGCGGCCCACATATATAAATTGCCCCTGATTAAAAAAATCCATGAATCCCACGACCCATTGGAATATCATTTGAAAAGAAAGGGTGGCCATCAGCAGATACAGGTGCCTTAGCCGAAGCGCCGGCAGTCCCACAATCAAGCCGAAAACCGCGCCTGTCAATCCGCCGGCGACAATCATCAGCGGCCAGGCGTGGGTGATCAGCACATGCTGATCCCCGATGATTTGGGCCAGGCAGGCCACGGTATAGGCGCCGACCCCCACGAAGGCCGCGTGGCCGACGGATATCAGACCCCCGAAACCGGTGACCAGATTCAAGCCCAAAACCGCAATGACGGCCACGAGAATGTTGTCAAAGATCAGCATGTACTTGCTGCTTGCCTCAATGAAAAGCGGCCAGGCAAAAAGCGCGGTCAGGAAAGCCGCGAAAAGCAGCCGGTCGATATGGGTGAAGAAAATGCGCTGTTCTTCTCGGTAGGTGGTGAAATAGTTGCCTGTTGCCAACCAACGATTTGCTGACATAGTCTACACCCGTTCGATTTCGTGTGTGCCGAATAAGCCGTGCGGCTTGAAAAGCAGTAACACCAGCAGCAGAATATAGGGCAGCACCTGGCCGGTGCCGTTCAAGCCCCAGTTGCCGTCCAGGTAGCCCCCGGCGAACTGCTGTATGAGTCCCATGAGGATGCCTGCCACCACCGCCCCCAGCAGCGAATCCAGCCCGCCTAAAATCACCACCGGGAAAACCAGGATGCCGAAGGCGTGGAGCGTATCAAAATTAAGCCCCGTAATATTGCCGAGAATCCCGCCGGCTGCGGCCGCTGTCAATCCGGCGGTGGCCCATGCCAGCCCGAACACCTTGGGCACCGAGATGCCGATGGACATGGAGGCCATCTGGTCGTCGGATACGGCCCGCATGGATATGCCCACGGTGGATTTTTTGAAAAACCAGGAAAACGCCCCGATCAGGATAAAGGTGATAACCACGCCCGCCACCTGGGTGTAGGAAAGGTACGTTCCCCATAACATAATCGGCTCCCGGGGCAGAAACGGGGGGAATGAAAAGTTCTCCGAGCCGAAAGGGGTGAGATAGATCAGCCCGTCGATAATCGACATCAGGCCGATGGTCACCATGATAACCGAGATGATGGGCTCGCCGATCAGGCGCCGCAGAAAGATCCGCTCCACGCTCATGGCCAGGAAAAAGGTGATGATCATGCTCATCACAAACGATAGGTAGATAGGGATGCCCACCCATACCGTGAGAACATACATGATATAGGCGCCGGTGGCGATAATCTGACCGTGGGCGAGATTTAAGACCCGGCTCGACTTGTAGATCAGTACGAATCCGATGGCGGCCAGGGCATAAATGGAGCCCACCACAATCCCGCTGAAGACAAGTTGCAGAAAATAGCTCATCAGTTTTCTTCCATTGTGTAAAAACGGAGTTTGGTTTGAATAGTGGTCGTCTGACCGTCCTGATACTGATAAAACGCCTCGACCTGCTTTTCCGAAACCGCCTCGTCATATAAGGCTTCATAAAGGTCATTGTATTTTTCGCGCACAAATTTGCGGCGGATTTTGCCGGTTTTGGTCAATTCCCCGTCGTCAACATCCAGCAGTTTATAAAGAATCGCGAATCGGTGGATTTTAAAATGTTCTTTTTCCGCGTTCTGATTGATTTTGACGATCTCGTCATAGATGAGATCGGCGACCTCCGGCTTGGCAGAGAGATCCATGAAGGTTGAAAAGGAAATACCCCGGTCCTCGGCCCATTTGCCCACCACGATGGGATCGACATTAATGAGGGCCGCCACGTAGTCCCGCTGATCCCCGAAAACCACCGCCTCTTTGATGTAGGGGCTGAATTTGAGCCGGTTTTCAATGAACATGGGGGAAAACATTTCTCCCTGGTTGTTGTGCATGACGTCCGAGACCCGGTCGATGACCACCAGGTGGCCGTTTTCATCGATATAGCCGGCATCGCCGGAATGAAGCCATCCGCCTTCAAGCAGCTCTGCGGTTTTTTCCGGCTGTTTGTAGTAGCCCGGGGTTACTGAATCGGATTTTGACAGGATCTCACCCTTTTCCGAGATCTTGCACTGGGTGCGGGGCAGGGGCTTGCCCACCGTGTCGGGCCGGACATCGCCGTCGCGGTGCATATAGGCAATGCCGACGATTTCGGTCTGGCCGTAGATCTGTTTGAGGTTGACGCCCAGGGCCTGGTAGAAGGTAAACAGTTCCGGCCCCAGGGCCGCACCTCCTGTGTAGGCGCGGCGGAGGCGGAGAAACCCGATCTGGTTGATCAGCGGCCGAAACATCATCTGTTTGCCGATCCATGCCTTCAGTCGCAGCGCAAGGGGCATTTTTTTGCCGGTCATCCGGTATCTGGCCGCCCGTTCGCCGATTTTCATGAAATAGTTGTAGCAGAGTTTGTTAAAGCGATAGGATTCATCGATTTTCAGCCAGATCTGGGAGCGGATGGTTTCGTAAATCCGGGGGGCGCCGAACATGAAATGCGGACCGATCTCCTTTAAATCCGACATGGCGGTTTCCACGGATTCGGGAAAATTGACCGCGATGCCCGTGGCCATGGCCACGCCGAAAGAGTTCATCTGTTCGCCGATCCAGGCAAAGGGAAGAAAGGAGAGGTATTCATCCGATGGATCCAGGGGGTCGGCCTCGGTTAGCTGCAGGCCCATGTTGATGTAGTTCTTGTGCGTCAGCATGGCGCCCTTGGGAAGTCCTGTGGTGCCCGAGGTCAGGCACAGGTGACAGATATCGTCCGGACGGGTTTGATCGACCAGTTTTTCGAATAAATCCGGATCCCGCTGGTGGGCCTTATCGCCCAACTTGTACAAATCCTCGATGAACATAAACCAGTCATCCGACTGGTAGCTGCGCATGCCCCGGCTGTCTTCGTAGATGACTTTTTTGACATTCGGGATTCTATCCCGGACTTCGATGACTTTGTCGACCTGCTCCTGATCGTTGCAGAAGACCACGCTCACATCCAGGGAATCGATGATCTGGCCGATTTCGTCAGGCAGGGTGGTCTGATAGATGCCCGCGGAAATCCCGCCCAGGGCCTGGGCGCCGATGGCCACATAGAGGACCTCCGGAATGTTGTCGGAGATGATGGCGATTTTATCATCTTTGCCAAAGCCGATTTGTTGAAGGCCCAGGCCGGTTTTGCGGGTATAATCGTAGTACTGGTCCCATGAGTAGCTGATCCAGCGGCCGAAATCCTTTTCCCGAAGCGCCGTCTTCTCGCCGCTTTCTTTGACCCGCCAGCGCAGGAGCTGTGGAATACTCAAACTTAACAGGTAGTCTCTGTCCTGGGTTTTCAATCTATTGTTCCCCGATGTAGGCTTCAATAACATTGGCATTTGACGCAACTTCCTTCGGCCCGCCCGAGCCGATGACTTCTCCGAAATCAAGTACATAGATTTGATCCGATATGTCCATGACCACGCCCAGGTCATGCTCCACGAGAACGACCGTGATGTCCCATTCGTTTTTAATATCCATGATAAAGCGGACGATATCTTCCTTTTCCTCGATGTTCATGCCGGCCATGGGTTCATCCAGCAGAATGAGCCTTGGCGCCAGCGTGAGGGCCCGGGCCACTTCCACCCGCTTCTGAACGCCGTAGCTTAAGTTGCCCACCACTTGCTTGCGATAGGGCTCAAGCTCCATGAAGTCGATGACCGCTTCCACATGTGCCCGGTTTTCCGCCTCCACCCGGGAGGCCTTGCCAAGGAAGAGAAAGGCGTTTATCAGGTTGTAGCGAAGCTTCTGGTGCCGGGCCAGCATGAGGTTGTCCAGAACAGAGAGGCCGCGGAAGAGCTCCAGGTTCTGGAAGGCCCGGGCAATCCCCATGCTTGATACCCGGTGCGGTGAGGCTCTGGTGAGCCGGTGGTCGCCGTAATGGATTTCACCCTTGGTTGGATGGTAGAATCCGGAGATGCAGTTTAACAGGCTGGTCTTGCCGGCGCCGTTGGGACCGATGATCGAGGTGATCAGTCCCTGCCGGATTTCTATTTGCACCGAAGAGAGGGCGTGAAGTCCGCCGAAAGTAAGGGTCACATCCGAAACGCTTAGATTTGCCATAATGCTCTCAAGTGTTTGAAGTGAGCGTGGGGATCTATGCTTTACTTGCTAACTAGGATAACCGGATCAAACAAAGAGTCAAGCGTACAGAATAGTAGTAAAATAGCGGGTTAATCCCACTATTTTTCAAGGGACAAAAGGTGCGACCGCAAGTTTATCTTCTTGTTTTTTATGCTTAATTTGGTTCTTATGTTGTGCCGGTGGAACAAAACCGTATTAAGGGAGACCAAAAGGAGCTCGGCAATTTCTTTATTGGTCTTGCCCGCTTTGATCAGATCCGCCACCCGGATTTCCATCGGGGTAAGGCTGCCCATCTGACCGGTGAGTTGATTGATAAACGGGGAGATAATGTTTTTCAGGTTGGTCTTTAAAATCTGGAGCAGGGTCCGCTGCCGGGTTTCAAGCCGGCTGTTCAGCACTTTCTCCAGATAGGGGCTAACCAGTTCTTCGACGTTTCTGCGCACCATGTCGCTCAATTCCTTTTTGTCCTCCTCGCGCTGCTTGAGCAGCACGCGCAGGGCGGTATTGACCTCTTCGAGATGATGCGACTGGGCGCTGAGCTCCTTTTGATGCTCACGCAGGGCGCGTTCGACCCGCTTGCGTTCCTCGATCTGCTGCTCCAGCTCCCGGTTGGCCCGCTCCAGTTCCGCGGTGCGCTCGGCCACGAGCTCTTCCAGATGGTCGTGATAGGTCTGGAGTTCTTTTTCCGCCTGTTTCTGGGCGGTGATATTTCGCAGGATGACGATATTGCCGGCCGGCTTGCCGTCAATGCCTTTGTAAAGGGTGGAGCTTATCTGCACATCCAGGATCTGGCCGTCCCGGGTAAATCGGCGGGTTTCGAACAGATTGATGGTCTGGCCGGAGAGCATCTTCTTGATGGCCGCCTTGGTTTCTGCCACATTTTCCTTGGGCACGAAATCAATTTTTTTGCCCAGAAGCTCATCCCGGGTCAGGCCGAATGTCTCCTCAAACGCCGGGTTGACATAGGTGGCCACCCCTTTCATGTCATAGACCACGATGGGATCCGGCGAGGATTCCAGCAGGGTCCGGTACCGGGCCTCGCTTTCCCGCAAAACCGCCTCGGTGTGTTTTCGTTCCGCCAGTTCGCGCCGGACATCCGCATACAGGCGGGATTTCTGCAGCGCAATGATGGCCAGGGCGGCAAAGCGCTCCAGAACCGTGACATCTTCCTGGGTAAACCGTTTGTCCCCGTTGACGTGGGCCACGCCGATGACCCCCAGCACGCCCTGATCGGATTTCAGGGGGATGCCCACGATGGAGCGCAGCTGATCGAGCTTTTTATCCGGAATCCGGCCCGGCCAGCACTGGTAATCATCCACCAGAAGCGGGGCTCCGGCCTCCCATGCGCACCCGCCCATGCCCTCGCCAATGGCGACCTCCCGGCCCAGCTGGTTTTTGAAGAATCCAAGCCCCATCCGCATCTGCATCCGGTCCTCGCCGGGTTCGCGAAGGTAGATATAGCCGTGGGCGGTTCCGGTCAGCGAGGCCGCCCGGTCCAGGATACTCTCCAGGATTTCTTCCTTGTCCAGCCGGTCGATCAGGCCCAGGGAGGTTTCATGCAGGGCTTCCAGGTAAATGTTTTGCCGATGGAACTTGGCCTCTGTGGATTGACAGCGCTGCAGCTGCTCGCTCATGAGGGTGAGGGGATCCATACCGCACCTTAAGATGCTTGACATGAAAGTAAAGATACTGTTTGAATACAGAAGTATTTCAGGCTAGAATTTAATTTATAGTTACCATGCCCCACTGGTGATTTCAATAATAAATTAAAGGATATATTGATTCGTTTCAGCAAAAATTTGTATTTTAAAAATTTGGAACGCTCAATTTAGGGGAAAGCCTATGGAATTTACCCAGGAACAGTTGATGATTCAGAAAATGGCCCGGGAGTTTGCCCGCAAGAACCTGGCCCCTATGGCCGCCGAGCGGGACCGGGAGCACGCCTATCCGGCGGACAGTCTAAAAAAAATGGGCGAACTGGGGCTTCTGGGCATGCTGGTGCCCGAGGCTTACGGCGGCGAAGAGATGGATACGGTCTCCTATGCCCTGGCCATGAGCGAAATCGCCTATGCCTGTGCCTCAACCGCCGTGATCATGTCCGTTCATAACTCCATCTGCTGCGGCAGCCTTTTAAGATTCGGCACCGAGGCGCAGAGGCAGCAGTTTCTCGTGCCCATGGCCAGAGGCGAATTCATCGGATCCTTCGCCCTGTCCGAGCCGGAGGCGGGCTCGGATCCGGCCAGCCTTGAGACCACGGCGGAAAAAGCCGGGGATTATTATATTTTAAACGGCACTAAACGCTGGATTACCGGCGGGGCCACCTCCGGGTTGTTCATCGTGCTGGCCAAAACGGATCCGGATGCGGCGCACAAGGGCATCTCCGCCTTTCTTGTTACCCGGGACATGGAGGGCTTTGCCACCGGCCGGCTTGAGGATAAAATGGGGCAATGCGCCTCGGACACCACGGATCTTTTGTTTTCAAACTGTAAAGTTCCGGCCGATCATCTGCTGGGCCATGCGGGCGAGGGGTTTATTGTGGCCATGTCAGGGCTTAATGACGGCCGCATAGGCATTGCCGCCCTGTCTTTAGGTGTTGGCCAGGCGGCCCTGGACGAGGCCGTGGCCTATGCCCGGCAGCGCGTTCAGTTCGGCCGCCCCATTGCCGACAACCAGGGGCTGCGCTGGATGATTGCGGATATGGCCACCGACGTGGAGGCCGCCCGCCAACTGTTATTCAATGCGGCGGCTAAAAAGGATCGGGGCGAGAAATGCAGCAAGGAGGTCTCCATGGCCAAGCTATATGCCTCTGAGATGGCCAACCGGGTGACCGGCCAGGCCATTCAGATTCACGGCGGCTATGGCTATACCCGGGAGTTTGCCGTGGAACGGCTTTACCGGGATGCCCGGGTGCTTACCATCTATGAGGGCACCTCCCAGATTCAGAAAATCGTGATCGCAAACGAGGTCATTGGGGACAAAAAGAAGCGGGGGAAAAAATAATGGAATACAGCCAGACCCACACGCCGTTCGCCGAACTTACCGCCCGACGGGAAAAACTTCAGGCGCATCTTCAGCAGGAAGGCATTGACGGGGCGCTCATCGTTCAGAATACGGACCTCTTCTATTTCAGCGGCACCATTCAGCAGGGCCAGCTCTACATCCCCGACCGCGGCGAGCCGGTGCTCATGGTCAGAAAGGATATCGCGCGGGCGCGGACGGAATCGGCATTACCCAATATTATACAGTTTTCCCGATCCAAAGAATTGCTGGATATTCTTACGCACTACGGCATTTCCGTTCCCGGAACACTTGGTATGGAACTCGATGTCCTGCCCACCAACCAATACTTTAGTTTTTCCCGGCTTCTGGAAAATACGCGGATTGTGGATATCAGCGGCACCATCCGCATGGCCCGGGCGGTTAAATCCGCGCATGAAGTGGACCTGATCCGCCGGGCCGCCGGGTTTTCAGACAAACTGGCCGCCGCCGTGCCCGCGATCCTTAAAGAGGGCATGACCGAGATTGAACTGGCCGGCCGTATAGAAGCTGAAGCCCGGAAGATGGGGCATCAGGGCATTGTCCGGATGCGGATGTTCGGCGGGGAACTCTTTTACGGCCATGTCATGGCCGGGGCCACCGCGGCCGCGCCCAGCTATCTGTCCTCGCCCACCGGCGGGGAAGGGGTGACGCCGGCCATTGCCCAGGGCTCAAGCCTCCGGCCCATCTCCCGGAATGAGCCGGTGCTGGTGGACCTGGTGTTTGCCACGGACGGCTATATTTCCGACCATACCCGGATTTTCTCCATCGGCGAGCTGCCGGAGGATCTTAAGGCCGCGCATCAGGCCATGCGGGAAGTCCAGGCGGCGGTTAAAAAGGCCGCGGTTCCGGGTGCGGCTGCGGGCGCGCTCTATGACCTGGCTTTGGAAACGGCTGAGGCGCACGGACTTGGCGATTATTTCATGGGTGTGGGTGACCAGCGCATCCGGTTTGTGGGCCACGGCGTGGGCCTGGAGCTTGATGAATTCCCGTTTCTGGCCAAAGGGCAGAAATTAGAGCTTGAGGCCGGGATGGTGATTGCCCTTGAGCCCAAATGCATTTTTCCGGGAAAAGGCGTGGTCGGCATTGAAAACACGCACGTGGTCACTGAGAACGGCCTTGAGCAGCTCGGGCGGTTTGAGGAGGATATAAAGGTCGTCTAAAAAGCTGGCCAAAATCCGTCCATACTGTCATTTCGCGCGCCAGCGAGAAATCTTAAGATTCCTCGTCACTATCGTTTCTCGGAATGACAACAGCGTAAAGCTCCGGTATAATAAATTATTTAAACTCGCTGATATCAACCCCCCGCATTTTCGCCCGCACCTCAAACCAGTCCATCTCGTCTTTGGGCGGGGTTTCAATCTCCTCTTCCGGCTTTCTGACAAGCGAGATGGCCTCGGTCGGGCAGGTGGTCACGCAAAGGCCGCACCCGATGCATTTCTCCGGAACCACTTCATAGGCCTCGTCGCCTTCTTCAATGGCATGCACCTGGCAGCGCTCGTCCGCGCACACGCCGCAGGCCGTGCATAATTCCGGGTCAATTTGGGCATAGTAATTTGAGTTAATCACATCGCCGGCTTTAATACCCAGTTCATTGATGCCCCGGAGCACGCCGCAGCAGCATCCGCAGCAGTTGCAGATAAAGTAATGGCCGCTCTGCACATTCCAGGTCAGATGCACCAGGGCCTCTTCCTCGGTTTTTTTGAGCAGTTCATAGGCTTCCTCCTTGGTCATCGGCGTGCCATAGGGGTGATTGTCAAAGAAGTTCGGGATCGGGGCGTAGGCGGTGCAGACCCGCATGGGCCGGTCGCACGGTTCGCCCATCAGCGCCTTTTCCTTTTTGCAGATGCAGTCCATAACCATAAAGGACTGGCTGTTTTCGATGATGTTTGAGACGCGTTCATAGGAAAGCGTCTGGTGTTCGCCCTCGATTTCGGATTCAATGGGGATCACCTGCATGAGCTGGGGCTTGTTTTCAAAAAATTGTTTGCCGAAGGTCTCGGCGTAAGCCTCGCACATTTCCGCCATCTCCCGGTCGAGATGCGGCATCTGCATCTCGTAGATGCCGAAAACCCAGGGCAGCATCTTATAGAGTTTGACCTCGCCCAAATCGACTCCGAAAATCTGGCCTTTCTTTTCCATGGTTTCAAGCTTGGGCGCGAGTTCTTCAAGCGTCATATCGATGCGATCAGCAATCTGTTCCGTGGTTTCGAAGCTGAGTTTTAACTGGCAGAAGAGTTCCGCCTCCTCCGGGGTGAAGATTCTTTTTAAAATTTTAAGCTCAATGCCATCTTCTGTGGCCGGGAATCCATTGGGCAGGGTGTCCAACACCCGGGCCAGTTTTTTATAGGATGCGTCGCTCATACAGAACTCCTTTTTGGGGTATTATAAAAATTTCAGGCAAATTGTAAAACTATATCCTATCCATTAAAGCGCCCCCAGGCAAGTGACTTGTTTCTAACCGGTCGTTTTCATATCCCAGGAGATTTTAAAAAGCACCCAGGCCGACGCCAGGGTGGCATGGCCGCACAGATCAATCTGGTATAAAGTGATTTCCATTTTCGGCCCCTCTATAGACTTCCAAAGGGGGGATGAGGCAGGCGCCTTTGGCTAATGAGTATACGCATGGGCCTATTTCATAAGTTCCTTTCTGTAAACATATCGCTGCGGCGAAATAAATCGCTTTTTATGAAGCTATCATCAAACCCCGCTGATCTCACTTTACAACCCCTATCTCATATCGTACAAGAGCGGCTTTGAAGTCAATCCGCCGCCTTGGCAACGCGATTATTTATCACAAACAGGAGAAATCATGAAATCAGGAAAAGTCGGCGCCAGAATCGCAAAGATCATGCAGGAAAAAGACATCGATGCCGAAGCGCTCGCCGGGCGGACCAAGGTAAATTTTTGATATGATAACAATAAGATGTTAAAAAGGACAAAGGTCGTGCAGAACTGCATCAAGGAAATGGGGGAAAGTCTGCCGGAGAGCCGGTAATCCCGGTCCGGCCGTCCCGCCTGTCAACTCTTTTTACAAAGGAGAATTGAAATGAAATTAAAGCTCTCAAAAATCATTGCCTTCACCGCTGTTCTTATGCTGCTGGCAGCACCGGCGGTAAACGCCCTTGACTACAAGGACTGGGTGCCCCTGGTGCCCGAAAAAATTGGCGGGCTTGACAGGCAGGGCGAGGCAGACGGCATGAACATGGAGCAGAGCGGGCAGAGTTGGTCTGCCTTTGAACAGAATTACTCAAACGGCGGGGAAAATCAGGTTCAGCTTAAAATAGTAAGCGGCTCTGATGCCCCGGGGATTCGAAAATTTGAAGCCTTGCAGAAATTCAACATGGAGACCGCG